>CAZQHA010000049.1:0-15033 GCA_964592795.1 uncultured Planctomycetaceae bacterium
TACGCGCACGAGAAGCGCGGCGATCTTCGGGCGGCGATCGCGACGCTCGAGCTCGCGAATCGCAAGGACCCCGGGCGCGGCGCCGTGCGCGCGCACCTCGCGCGGCTGCACCTGCTCTCGGGCGACGAGGCGAAAGGGAAGTCGCTCTTCGACTCGCTGAGCCCGCAGGAGAGGGAGTCGGACGCGGGCCGAGCGGCGAAGCTCCTGCTCGAGTCGAAGAAGCAAGGCGGCGACCTCGACGCGCTGCGCAAGTCGGTCGCATCGAAGCCCGACGACGTGGCCGCTCGCCTCGCGCTCGGCCGGGCGCTGATCGCGGCCGGCAAGCACGCCGAAGGGCTGGAGGAGCTCTACCAAGCCGCGGTGCGCGACCTGCGGTTCAACGACAGCGAGCCGAAGAAGGCGCTCCAGTCCGCCTTCGAGATGCTCGGCGAGCAGAACCCGTTGACCAACGAGTACCGGCGGCGCTTGTCGGTACTGCTCTGTGGGTGACATTCGCGTCGAGCTGAGAAACCAGCGGTTCCAACACTCCTAGCAAGCGCGTGAGGCTGATCGCGTGCTCGCTACCACTCGCGATGGGATTGGCCTTCAGCGCCACCCACAGCGCACCTTCGACAAGTGTGCAAGGTCCGCCATGGGCCGCGCCCATCTGGAAATCCGGCGATTCGTGGCAAGTCGTCTTCACGGTCAAGGTCGGTCGAGGTGTCTATCCCCCGGAGCCGATGCGGGACGCCGAGATCGTCTACACGTACACAGTGCTGCCCGATGTTTCGGACCCAGACTATCCCGGCGTCGACATCGTGAAGATTGCAGCGACGAGCAAGGAGGGACCTTCGAATTGGCGGCTGACCTTCGACAAGAATCGACACGTGCTCCTGCGGACCACCGCGTTTCAGCGCGACGAGGACCGATCGTTCTCCGAGAACCCGTTCGGCGCTGACTCCTGGATGGGGGAGTCCAACATGTGCTTGGATTACTTCATCCACGACTTTCCGAAGTTCCCATTGACGGAGGGTGTGCGGCGCGTCGAGCCGCCTCCGGCTCCGCACATTCAATCGAGGACTCCCGAAGTGATCCTTCCGTACATTTCGCACTCGAGTACCCGTTCCTTCGAGGAGCAGGTTTCCTTCTCGGGGTGCTGGCGACGATGCGACTGCCACCATCGTGATGTCCAGAACGGACGCGGTGACCAAGGCGGAACAGAAGACCACGATCGTGTGGGGGACGGCGAAGTGGTGGAACCGCGCGTCGATCAAGCTCGGCGACCGTACGTGCATCTCCGCTGTGCTCCAGCCGCCGGCCACGCAGCCGCCGGCTCCGAAGTAGCGATCCTTCCCGTAACTGGAGGGCCCGGGCGAGGCACCTCGACGCCGCGCGGCCCCGCTCTTCCTTCGGCCCCCGCCGATCCCCTAAGCTCGCGCCCATGCGCGTCCTGTTCGTCTACCCGAACCTCTACACGCAGATGGGGTTCAACCACGGCCTCGCGTCGCTGTCGGCGTGCCTCAAGGCCGCGGGGCACGAGACGCGCCTCGTCAACCTGAACGAGAACCTGCCGCCGGTCCCGACGCACGAAGAGGTGCTCGACTTCATCCGCGACTGGCGGCCGGGGTTGATCGCGTTCTCGTGCCTGACGCAGCAGTACCGCGCCGGGCTCGAGCTCGCGCAGTGGCTGCGCGCGGAAGCGTCGCGTCTCGCGTACTCGCTGCCGCCGATGATCGTCGGCGGCATCCACCCGACGATGGTGCCGCTCGCCGTCATGGGCGACGGCGTCTGGGATCACGTCGGCGTCGGCGAGTGCGAGGATGCATTGAAAGAGCTCGTCGCGCGCCTCGAGCGCGGCGAATCGCCGAGCGACATCCGGAATTTCGTGTCGTGGAAGGAAGGCGTGCGGCCGCGCGCGGCGGGCGCCGGCACGCACAACGACGAGCACTGGGTCCACAACCCGGTCGGCGAGTTCCCCGACTTCGCGAACTTGCCCGATCCCGACTACGAGCTCTTCGACACGCAGCGCATCACCGACCAAAAGCACGGTTGGTTCGGCCTGATGACCTCGCGCGGGTGCCCGTACCGCTGCACGTATTGCCTGAACCACAAGATCGTCGACCGCTACAAGGACGAGCTCGACCGCAACGTCGCGGGCCTGGGCTTCTTCCGGTTCCGACCGGCGGACAAGCTGATCGCCGAGATCCGCACGGTGCTCGCGCGCTACGAGAACATCGGCACGTTCATCCTCGACGACGACCTCTTCACGTACAACGTGCCGCACGCGCTCGCGTTCTGCGACGCGTATGAGCGCTCCGGCATCGGCGTGCCGTTCGTCGTCAACAGCCACGTGAAGCAGCTCGATCCGCGCGTCGCCGAGGCGCTCGCGCGCGCGGGCTGCCGCATCGTCAAGCTCGGCATCGAGTCTGGATCGCTGCGCGTGCGCAAGGACGTGCTCAAGCGCTTCATGACGCAGAAGGACGTCCTCGAGACGATCTCCGGCGCCGAGAAGCACCGCTTGCACACCTCGGGCTTCTTGATGATCGGCTTGCCGACGGAGACGCACGACGAGCGCTGGGAGACGGTGGACCTGCTCGCGCAGTCGGGCATCGGCCGCTTCCGCACGTCGTACTTCTTCCCGTTCCCCGGCACCGAGAGCCACCGCATGACGGTCGAAGGCGGCTACCTCAAGGGTCGCGAGCACGAGCTGACGGACTTCACCGACGCGTCGCCGCTCGACTTCGGCGAGGAGGAGAACCTCTTCATCGAAAAGCTCGGCACGTGCATGCCCTGGTTCGTGAACAGCCGCATGGACCGCTTCCGCGAAGCGCCGGCGGCCGCGCGCTACAAGCCGCTCGTCGACGAGCTGCTCGAGATGAGTCGCGACGAGTGGGAGACGTTCCAGCTCAAGGTGCGGCTCGTCGACCGCGAGCTGTCGACCGCCGCGACCCTGGCGGGCGAGCTGCACTACGCGATCCGCTACAACGCGTTCATGGGCGTGCGCTCGGACTACTACCTGGCCGAGGAGTCGGGGATCGAGTGGGCGACCGCCGCCGCGAAGCCGGTCGCCGAGATGCGCGAGGCCGCGCTCGCCGCGGCGGCTTCGGAAGTGTGCTGAATCGATGTCGACGCCGCGCAGCGTTCCCGATTTCAGCCGTCTCTCGGTCCTCGTCGTCGGCGATCTGATCGCCGATCACTACCTGCGCGCCGAGCCGCGGCGCCTCTCGCGCGAAGCGCCCGTGATGGTGCTGCGCCACGTCGGCGAGCACATGGGCGCCGGCGGCGCCGCGAACGTCGCGCGCAACCTGCGCGCGCTCGACGCGAACGTGCACGTGCTCGGAGTGATCGGGCGCGACGCGCCCGGTCGCGAGGTCAAGCGACTGCTCGAGGTCGAAGCCGTCGACACGAGCGGCGTCGCGACGGTCGCGGGCTACACGACGCCGACGAAGATGCGCATCCTGGCCGCCGAGCCGCGGCGCAGCCCGCACCAAGTGCTGCGGATCGACCGCGAGCCGAACGGACCGGCGCCGCAGCCCGTGCGCGAGAGCATCGCCGAGCGTATGCGCCGGCTCGGGCACGACGTCGACGCGATCCTCGTGTCCGATTACGAGTACGGCATCGTCGGCTACGAGGTCGCGATGGCGGCGAGCGAGCTGGCGCGCGCGGGCAAGATCGTCGTGCTCGATCCGCGGCGCAGCCTCGACGCCTTCCACGGCCTGACGGCGATCACGCCGAACATCGAGGAGCTCGGCCGGTTCAGCCACACGCACGCCTCGGACCTCGACAACATCGCGATCCTCCGTCGATCGGCGCACGAGATCCGCGAGCACGCGCGGGCGCGCCACATCCTGGTGACGCGCGGCAACCTCGGCATGGCGCTCTTCGGCGTCGACCTGCCCGACGACGGCATCGCCGTCGAGGCGTCGGGCACCGATGAGATCACCGACGTGTGCGGCGCCGGCGACACGGCCGCGGCGGTGTTCACGCTGGCGCTCGCGGCGGGGCTCGCCGCGGAGGAGGCGATGGTGCTCGCGAACGCCGCATCGGGCGTCGTGGTGATGGAGAGCGGGGCGGCGGTGTGCACCGTCGCCGAGCTGCGCGAGGCGGTGAAGACGGCGCCGCGGCCGACGTTCCTGCCGCAGCGCTCGAGCGCGTGATGTGGGAACGCAGCGCGCTCGCCGCTCACCTCAGGCAACTCCGTGATGCCGGTTCCGTGCGGCGCGTCGTGCTCGCGAACGGCTGTTTCGATCTCGTGCACGTCGGCCACGTGCGCTACCTCACGGACGCGCGGTCGCGCGGCGACTACCTCGTGGTCGCGCTCAACACGGACGCGGTGGTGCGCGAGCTCAAGGGCGCCGGCCGGCCGCTCGTGCCGCTCGCGGAGCGCGCCGAGCTCGTCGCGGCGTTCGCCTGCGTCGACGCGGTGACGTCGTTCGACGAGCCGGATCTCGCGGCGACGCTGCGGCTGTTGCGACCGGATGTGCACGCGAAGGGGACCGATTACACGGCGGCGAGCGTGCCCGAAGCCGCCGTCGACCGCGAGCTCGGCGTCGATATCGCGATCTGCGGCGACGCGAAGCGCCATTCGTCGCGCGAGCTCGCCGCGCGGATCGCGCAGGACCCGCGCCCCCAATGAGCGGGCCGCAAGTCGCGAGCGGACCCGTCGAAGCCGCGCGGACGGTGACGGGAGCGCGCGCGGCGATCCTCTTCGTGCTCGGCACGCTCGTCGGCGCGTGGAGCAGCGCGTGCGGCGTCGGCGGCGGAGTGTTCGCGGTGCCGATCCTCCATTACGGGTTCGGGATGCCGCTCAAGATGGCGATCGGCAACTCGCTGATCCTCGTGGCGGCGTCGACGCTGAGCGCGACGCTCACGGAAGCGCTGCACTCCGACTCGGCGATTCGCTGGGACGTCGTGGGGATCCTAGTCGCGACGAGCTTCGTCGGCACGCAGATCGGATTCAAAGTGGCGCGCAGACTCGAGACGCTCGCGTTGAAGCGCATCTTCGCCGTGATCCTGGCGATCGTCGCGATCGAGGTGCTCTTCGACTTCAAGCCGGGTACGGCGGCCGAGCGCGCGGCCGTCGGCGAATTCCATCTCGACGCGATCCGCGTGACGGCGATCGCGGCGATCGGGTTCGCGTCGGGCTTCGTCGCGCCGCTGCTCGGCATCGGCGGCGGACTGATCGCAGTGCCCGCGCTCTTCCTCGGCTTCCCCGCGCTCGGCTACCTCGCAGCGCGCGCGTCGAGCATGGCGATGTCGGTGTTCGCGAGCTGGCAGTCGGCGTGGCTCTACCGCGGCGACCGCCACGTGCACTGGCCGACGGCGCTGTGGTTCGCGGGCGGCGCGGTCGCCGGCGGATTCTTCGGCGTGACGCTCGTGCACGTGCCCGGCGTCGCGAGCGTGGCGCAGCGCCTGCTCGGCGCGACGCTCGCGTTCGTCGCCGCGCGCTTCGCGTGGGACGCGTTGCGCTCGAAGTCGACCGTGACGTCGGCGCCGGGGGAGGATTAGGCTAGCGACCTCATCGTTGGCGGACTGAGTGGACGTGCTAGGGAAATGCGTCGGCTCAAACAGGTTCGATCACCGCGTCCAGATGTCGCCCACGTCCCCAGTCAATGTTGACCTGGTGTCCACGCTGAACGCGCGCTTGCGGTCGCCGATCGACGAGCCGATGGGGTCCAACGTGATGTACCTCGTTCACGACGGAAGCATCGTGACCGATGACGGCGCCGGAACATTCAGTCTCCGGCACTACTTGAGATGAACACCACGCTTGTCATCTTCTTCCTGAACGTGCAGAGCAGCTACTCCGGGAATACCGAGGAACCTGCGACGGACCAAGAGTTCGACACGATTCAGTTCTTCGAGTCGGAGGGTGGCGCCTGGAGAATCAAGACCTACGCAAAGGATCAAGACGTCCACGTTTGGTCTTTGGGGAACGAGCTGGAAGACATCGTCTCGCTCGCCCGCTCCAACACCGAAAAGCACTATGGGGACGTGCTTCGTGCGGAGTACGTCCTCACGAGCACGGTGGGTGTCGACGGCCTGCCCGCCGAGCTTGCAGAGCGTGGCTTGTCCAACCACTTGGAGATCTCGGGTGCCGGGTTTGCGTTCTGGGCACCGGACGGTACTCGATACCGATCCAAGTCAACGCCGGCGCCCGATGCGCGCTCGCCAGTCGTTGCAGCGGACGGGAGTGTCGGTCGCCCTCCCGGTCGCAGGATCACGGCGCCGAGTGACGACGACCTCACTCGCTTGGCAAAGGCGGCAATGACGGCGTCCGACCTCGTGTCACGGCACGTTGGCACCGACCTGGACACGTCGGAGGCCGACCTGGATCGACTCCAGCAGCTGTTGGATCGAGGAGCACTAAGACCCGCCGATCGACACGAACTTCGGTGCCTCGGCGTGGCATTCGGTCGAGTCATCGTGGCGAACGTCGAGGGACTTGACTGGGCCATCATCGACGACGAGTACGGGAGAGATCCGACACTTCGGTATCGTGAGTCGAGTTTGACGATCAACGTCCTGACTATGATCTCGAAGCGGATTGAGGATGGGAGAATCGTCGACGTCAGGGAGCTCTACGACCTCACACGGGAACATCTCGTCAACCGGAAGCACGAAGTCGACTGATGTACCTCACGCATTGCCTCCAACGATTGGAAACGCGAGACGCAAGATGCCATTGAGCGGGAAGTCGCCGATGACGCTGCCTTGCTCCGGACAGGAGAAGTGACGATGCCGCAGAACCGAGTCTTCGCCATGAAGTTCGCGAAGGTGTATCCGCTCTACGTCCAGAAGGCGGAACGGAAGGGTCGGACCAAGAAGGAAGTGGATCAGATCATCTGCTGGCTGACCGGCTACGACGCGAAGGGGTTGAAGCAGCAGATCGAGAAAGAGACCGACTTCGAGACCTTCTTCGCGAAGGCTCCCGCGTTCCACCCCAACAGCTCGCTGATCAAAGGCGTGGTGTGCGGGATCCGCGTCGAGGAGATCGAAGACCCGCTCATGCGGAAGATCCGCTACCTCGACAAGCTGATCGACGAGCTCGCCAAGGGGAAGGCGATGGAGAAGATCCTGCGGCAGTAGTGCGACCGTTCACACCATGCACCCGTTCGCTCCGCGCCGCATCGAGTACCACGGTCTGCGCTCCTCCGCGGGGTGGCGTCTGAAGCTGTACTCGATCGTCTACGGCGAGCGGGCATTGGATTGGAACGCCTTCGAACCCGGCATCGCGCTGGCGGAAGCCGCGCTGCCGCAACCGTCCGCAACTCCCGAACGTCCGGGCGTGGGATTCCTGATCGCGCACCAAGGTCGCGGGTGCAACTACGTCGTGCTCGGTTGGTGGGACCGCGAGAACGAGCTCCCGCTCCGGGTGTTCGTCAGTCCCGCTGCGCGAGCGCAGAGTTGGAGACCCAACCAGGGCAACGAGTCGGTCTGCGTCTGGGATCTCGAGGTCGTGTGGGCGGAGCGCGAGGCCTACGTCGCCACGGTCCTGCACCGCGACGGCTGCGACGTCGCGGGATATCTCGAGCGGATCCACGAGACGCGTGGTCGATGAAGCCTGGAGTGGATCCGCGCCCGTAGCTGCGAGTAGCTTGTCTCTCGACCCGATCCACGAGAGAGAGAAGGAGGGGCCATGTTCGCCGTTCGATTTCCGCTCGCTCTTGCCGTCCTGTGCGCCGCGAGCTGCGGCACGACGGCGCAAAAATCCACGCAGCTCGAGCGCGTCGCGAAGGACTGGTGTCTTTCGATTCGCGCGAGCCAAGTCATCCCCGTCTATCCGCTGACGGAGGATCTCCAGCCGGGCGACGTCTTCCTCGTCGAGACGCCCGTCGAGGATCAGATCGTCGAGTACCGCGAGAAGGGCTTCCTGCCGCTCGAGAACCTCGTGGCGCGCATCCAGCCGAACGCGTACCGCGAGTTCTACGGCGACGGATACGGCCTCACGGAAACGTCCGTGCCGCCGCGCTCGTGGCAGATCCCGCGGGGCGATCCGACTCCGTCCCCGCACAGCTGGGAGCGCGCGCCGCGCGCCGCGTTCCCCTCCTATTCGTTCCATGTGTCGCGCGAGGAGGGATTGAACCTCGCGATCCCCGTGCACGCGGTGCCCGTCGGTCTCAGCTTCCTGAACAGCGCCGACGCGAGCGGCACGTTGCAGATCGCGGACGCCTACACGTACGGCATGGGAATGCAGTCGCTGCAGGCGCAGGTCGACGAGTGGGCGAGGACGCAGCGCAAGTATCTGTCGCAGTACGCGCCCGCGCGACGCGACGGGGCAAAGGACCCAAGCTACCACTACCTGCGCGTCGTCACGCGCGTGTACCTCGCCGGACAAGTGAACGTGTCGCTGCTCGACGCCACCGCGCGCGGCGGATCGCTCGACGCCGGAGCGCCCAAGCCCGTGACGCTCACCGACATCGCGCTCGAGAGCACCGAGGCCAACCTGAACGCGATCAACAATGCGCTCGGCACGGCCCTCGATTCGACGCCGGGCGGGAGCGTCAAGCTCACGGCGGCGTCCGATCGATCGGTCTCGCTGTCGGAGACGTTCCCGCGCCCGCTCGTCATCGGCTACCTCGCGTTCGACCTGCCGATCCTCGAAGGCGGCGTCCTCGGCGCGCCCGTCGCGACGCAGGCGCAGATCAACGGCACGCGCGTGCTCACGGCGACGCGTTACGGCGTCGACGCGAACTCGGAGCGCATCGCGAGCTGGCTTCGACAAAACCCCGCGCGCGTTCCGGACGTCAAGTCGTGGCTGGCGTCGATCGGTCACGGCGATCTCGGGTTGACCAACGTCGTCGAGGGAGCCGAATACTCGGCGCTGCGCGCGCAGCTCGTCGATCAGTTCGTCATCTACTGACGGAGGAAGGCACTCATGGCGAAGCGCAAGAAGACGGCCGTTCGACGCGCGAAGCGTCCGGCGGTCCGCAAGAAGAAGACGTCCCGCAAGGCGAAGTCGCGCGGAGCGGGCGCTCCCGCTCGCGGCGTGCGCGCGCTGGTCGCCGGACAGATCCCTCCGCCGATCTACGGCGTGCCGCGCGAGCAAGTCGGCACGACCGTGCAGCGGTTCATCGAGTGGGACGGCGTCCGCGAACTCTCCGTGCTGGAGGAAGCGCTGGGCACGTTCCAGATCACGCCGCTGGCTTAGCCGCCCGAGGGCTTCGCGGCTCGCGCTTCCTGGATCTGCTTGTCGAGCGAGGGGAGCGAGGGGTGCCGCGGTGCGAGACGCCGCACTTCGTTCACGAGCGCCTGCGCGTCGTCCGGCCGCGCCAGTCGCACGAGCGTGATCGCGAGGTTCACGCGCGCGTCGACGTGGTCGGGATCGGCGCGGATCGCGGCGCGGTACGCCTGCTCCGCTCGCGGCAGGTCCTCACCGATCAGGAAGAGCTCGTTCGCGAGCGCGTACTGCGCCGCCGCGTACGAATCGTGGAGGTCGACCGCGCGCTGGAACGAATCGACGGCCGCCGGACGCTGCCCCGTGCGCGCGAGCGCCGTGCCCAGGTTGTAGTGCGCCTTCGCGCTGCGCGGCGCCGTCTGAGTCATGTCGAAGAAGAGCGTCGGCTCGTACTTCCACACGTCGTTGCGCATCACCGTGAGCACGAGCGCCAGGGCGCACACCGCCCCGGCCGTCCAGGCGAACGCGACCTGGCCGAACTTCGCGAGCGCGCGCTCGAGCACGATCGCCACGACGAGGCATCCGAAGATCGTCGGCGCGTACGCGAGCCGCTCGCCGAAGACCGTGCCGATCGGGAACACGACGTTGCTCGCCGGAATCCACAGCAGCACGTAGCCGAAGACGCTCGCGCCGAAGTGCGGCAACGTGCTCCGCTGCCGCCAGGCGATCGCGATCGCCGCGGCGAGGATCAGTAGGAGTCCCATCACGCGCGGATCGGCGATCGACGTCGCGGTCTCGATCTGACGGTAGGAGTAGTCCGCCGACAGGCCGACGGGGAACAGGAAGAGCCGCAGCGCGAGGAACTGGACGCCGAGCGCCGCGAACGCGCGCTCGATCGGCGCGAGCGCGATCAGCGGGTTCTCGACGAAGGACTCCTGCGGGGACCCGCCTTGGAGCGCCGCGAAGCGCAGCGAGAGCCACACGCCGAGCGCGGCGAGCGTGAAGAGCGGGACGCGGAAGCGCCGTCCGTCGATCGGCATCCACGCGTCGAGCGCGATCGCCGTGGGCCAGAACGCGAGCGCGGACTCCTTGCTCGAGACCGCGAGGAAGAGCGCGATCGCGGCCAGGGCGTTTCGATTCGAGCGGTGGAAGACCAGGTACGCGAGGCCGAAGAGCGCCGCCAGCAGCTCGGACCGCGCGTACACGTTCGCGACGGCTTCGGTGTGCAGCGGGTGCACCGCGAAGAGCACGGCCGCCGCGAGCGACGTGACGCGCGCCAGCCCGAGGACCTCGGCGAACCGGTACACGAGGACGCACACGAGCGCGTGCAGCAGCACGTTCGTCGCATGGAAGACGAACGGGCTCGCGCCGGCCGCGCCGAAGAGCTCGTTCGTCCACCAGTTGAGCGCGAAGCTCCACACGGTGAGCGGGCGGTACAGGTCGACGTGCGCGTGCGTACCGCCGTAGAAGTCCGAGCCGAAGATCGCGCCGATCCGCAACGGATCGTGCATGATCCGGTTCTTCACGATCACCGCGTCGTCGTACACGAGCGCGTGGCCGAGCGTGTTGGCGTACGCGACGACGGCGATCACCGCGACGGCGAGCAGCGCCAGGCGCCGCGGCCGGCGCTCGTCGGCGACGGCGATCGCGGCGGACGGCACGGCTTTGCCGCGAGCTTTCGCTTTCTTCTCGGCCATGGGGAGGGGCGCGTCGGACGGCTACGATAGACTTCCAGAGCCACCGATGAAGACTCTGCGCCAAAGGCTTCTCGTCTCGTCACTCGCCGCCGTCGCGTTCCTTGCTCCGCGGACAGCCGCCGAGACTCTGCTCACCCACTCGGTCCACACCGAGGCGTACTCGAAGGACGGCGTCGAGGTGCCCGCGAAGGAGAGCCAGCGAACGCTCTGGCTCGGCCGGCAGCGGATGCGCTTCGAGACCGAGGACTCGACGATCCTCGTGCGGCTCGACCAGCAGAAGATGTACCTGCTCGACGCGCGCACGAAGGTCGCGAACGTGATCGACCTGCCGTTCGAGTTCCGGCGCTACTTCCCGCCCGAGGTGCGCGAGCGGATGGAGAAGAACGCGCCGTTCGCGACGGTGACGCCGCAGGACGAGACGCGCAAGATCGGCGAGTGGCAGGCGCGCCGCCACATCGTGTCGATCAAGACGGCCGGCGCGCCGACCTCGCGCGAGGAGGTGTGGGCGACGAAGGACCTCCCGATCGATCTCGCGGAGTACGGCGAGCTCTCCCACCAGGTGAACCTGCTGCGCGCGGGCGGAGGATTCTTGGCGGAGGAGATGAAGCGGCTCGAGGGCATCCCGGTGCTCACGAACCGCGTGCGCTTCGTCGACGGCGTCGAGATCAAGAGCCGCGAGGAGCTCGTGTCGGTCGAGGAGAAGCCGGCGCCGGAGGGACTCTTCGACGTGCCGGCGGACTACGCGCAGAAGCCCTTCGATCCCTACGCCGAGCTGCAGAGCCGGCGCAAGGCGGCGAAGAAGGACTGACGTCTCAGGCGTACAGCCCGCGCAACCGGTCCGCCTGGCTCACGCGCCGCACCGCGACCATGTGCGCCGCCATGCGCAGGCGCACGTCGCTCTCGTCGGCGAGCCGGCTCACCTCGGTCCACGCGTCGCGCATGAAGCGCTGCAGCCGCTCGCGCACCGTCTCCGCGGTCCACGCGTACCCCGCGCGGTTCTGCACCCACTCGAAGTAGTTGACGACCGCGCCGCCGCCCGAAGCGAGGATGTCCGGCACGACCGCGATGCCGCGCTCGCCCAGGATCCGATCGGCGCGCACCGACACCGAACCGTACGCGCCCTCGATGACGAGCTTCGCCCCGACCTTGCGCGCGTTGCGCAGGTGGATCGCGTTCGCGACCGCGCATGGGATGAACACGTCGCTCTCGCGCGCGAGCATCTCGTCGTGCGTCAATCGCTCGAAGCTGCCGCGGATCTCGGCCAGGCTGCCGTGCTCGGCGCGCCACGCGAGGATCGACGGCATGTCGAGCCCCTTCTCGTTGTAGAGCGCGGCCGTGATGTCCGAGAAGCCGATCACGCGGTGCCCGTCGGCGTGGAGCGCGCGCGCGAGGTTCCCGCCGCGCTGCCCTGCGCCCTGGATCACGATGCGCGCGCTCTTGGTCGGCAGGCCGGCGTGCTCGAGCGCGAGCGGCAAGAGCGTGCGCAGCCCCTGCGCGATCGAATCGGAGTGCCCGAGCGTGCCGCCGAGCATCAACGGCTTGCCGGTGACGACCGCGTTGTCGGTGAAGCGCGAATGCATCGACACCGTGTCCATGACCCAGGCCATGATCGCCTCGTCCGTCGCGACGTCGGACGCGAACACGTCGCGGTCGGGACCGATGTCGGAGAGCAGCGAGCTGACGTAGCGCCGCACGGCGCGCTCGAGCTCGCCGCGGCTGTGGCGCTTCGTGTGGATGCGAATGCCGCCGGCCGAGCCGCCGAACGGGATGCTGAACACGGCGCACTTCCACGTGTTCCAGCCCGCGAGCGCGCGCAGCTCGTCGATGCGCAGGCCGGGCTGCAACCGCAGCGGGCCGAAGTACGGCCCCAGGCCCGCGTTGTGCTGCACGCGGTAGCCCTCGAACACGGTCAAGGTCCCGTCGTCGAGTGGCGTCGGCACCGACACTTGGATCTCGCGGTCGGGCTTGCGCAGGATCGCGTAGATGTCGGGAT
The DNA here is from genome assembly GCA_964592795.1 of uncultured Planctomycetaceae bacterium. GTDB lineage: Bacteria > Planctomycetota > UBA1135 > UBA1135 > JANLUN01. Next base: position 12,788 of record CAZQHA010000049.1, read on the forward strand.
CGAGCCCGAGCTTGTCGGCGGCTTCGTCGAAGCTCGCCATCATCGTGGCGAACGGGCTCTCTTCCTCGATCTGGTTCGTCGAGAGCGCCAGGTCGTCGAAGTCGACCCCGTGATTCTCGCGCGTCGACATCAGGCGAACACTCCGCGCATGCGGTACACCGACGCGACGCGGTCGATCGCCAGGATGTACGCCGCGATGCGCATCGACACCTTGTACTTCTGCGCGACCTGGTCCACGTCGGCGAACGACTTGACCATGATCTGCTCGAGGCGCGAGTTGACGACTTCCTCCGTCCAGAAGTAGCCCATGCGGTCCTGGACCCACTCGAAGTACGACACGGTCACGCCGCCCGCGTTCGCGAGGATGTCGGGCACGACGAGCACACCCTTCTCGTCGAGGATCTTCGACGCGATCGCCGTGCACGGTCCGTTCGCGCCTTCGACGATCAGCTTCGCCTTCACGCGGTCGGCGTTCGCCGAAGTGATCTGGTTCTCGGTGGCCGCCGGCACCAGCACCTCGCACGGCAGCTCGAGAGCTTCTTGTCCGCTCTTGAGCGTCGTCGCGCCGGGGAAGCCTTCGACGCGGCCGGTCTTCTTCAAGTGCGCGAGCACGGCCGGGATGTCGAGTCCCTTCTCGTTGTAGATCGCGCTGTACATGTCGCTGATGCTGACGATCTTGTAGCCCTCGCGGTGGAGGAGCATCGCGCCGATGCCGCCGACGTTGCCCGAGCCCTGCACGACGACGCGCGAGTTCTCGGGGCGCATGCCGAGCTTCTTCAAGGCCTCGCGCGCGATCAGCATCACGCCGCGGCCGGTCGCCTCGGTGCGCCCGCGGCTGCCGCCGAGCGCGATCGGCTTGCCGGTGACGATCGCCGTGGTCGTGCGGCGCACGTGCATCGAGTACGTGTCCATGAGCCACGCCATCGTCTGCTCGTTCGTGTTGACGTCCGGCGCGGGCACGTCGCGGTCGGGGCCGAGGATGTCCATGATCCCGGCCGTGTAGCGGCGCGTGATGCGCTCGAGCTCGCCCTGCGACAGCTTGCGCGGATCGCAGATGACGCCGCCCTTCCCGCCGCCGAACGGCACGTCGACGACCGCGCACTTCCAGGTCATCCAGGCCGACAGCGCGCGCACCTCGTCGAGGTTGACGTCGGGCGCGTAGCGGATGCCGCCCTTGCACGGACCGCGCGAGAAGTTGTGCTGGACGCGGTAGCCCGTGAACACCTTCAGCGAGCCGTCGTCCATCATGATCGGGATGGCGACCGTCATCTCGCGGTCGGGACGGCGGAGCACCTCGCGGATGCCTTCGTCGAGCCCCAGGTGGTCGGCCGCCGTGTCGAACAGCTGCGCCATCGACAGGAAGGGATTGAACTCGTCGGCCGGGGACGCCTTGGGGGCGACGGCGGTGCCTTTCGACATGCGTGATCTCGTCGGGAAACGGCCGGCGGGGAGGCGCGAACCGGCGGGCGGAGGGGGTTTCTTGCGCGCGCGCTCGCGCAGAGGCGGAGAGCTTAAGCGCGATCCTTCCGCGATGCGAGGGTGTAGGATTCGCGGCGCCAATGATCGAGTCGGCCGAGCTCTCGCCGGGCCTGATCGGATGGATCCGCCCGGGATCGTCGCTCGAGCCCGCGCACGCGCGGGAATGGCTCGAATCGACACCGGCCGCGTACTTGCGCCGCATGCCCGGGCGCGACACGTTCGCGTGGCCGCACGCGACCGCGACGGCTCCGTACGTCGTCAAGCGCGCGCGCGGCCGCGAGTCGGCGGCGCGCGAGTTCGAGGTGCTCGAGGCGCTGGCGCGCGACGGCATCGCCGTGCCGGGCGCGATCGCGTGGTGCGAGGAGCTCGGCGGACGGATGCGCTGGCTCGGCTCCCGGCGATCGTGTGTCGTGATGGAGCGGATCGCGCACGTGTGGACCCTGCGGCAGAAGCTCGCGGTCGCGGACGGCGCGGAGATGCGACGTCTGGGTCGGGCGCTGCTCGAGCTCGTCGTGCGCCTCCACGAGCGCGGCTGGTACCACCGCGATCTCTACCTGCACCACGTCGTCCTGCGCGAGAACGGCGAGCTCGTGCTGCTCGACGTCGCGCGCGCGCGCCACGAAGCCCAGCCGCGCGAGCGCTGGTTCTTGAAGGATTTGGCGGCGCTCCTGCACTCCACGCCGCGCGCGGTGGGCGAGCACGCCCGCCTGCGCTTCGCCGCCGCGTACTTCGACCGCCGCGACATCGGGACGCGCGGCGAGCGCCGC
>CAZQHA010000050.1:0-14898 GCA_964592795.1 uncultured Planctomycetaceae bacterium
GGCGACGGCGATCGCGGAGAACATCCTGGCGATGCTCTCGCTGCGCGTGCCGATCCTCGTGATCGTGATCGGCGAAGGCGGATCCGGGGGCGCGCTCGGCATCGGCGTGGGCGACCGCGTCTGGATGATGGAGTACTCGTACTACTCGGTCATCAGCCCCGAGGGGTGCGCTGCGATCCTGTGGAAGAACGGCGAGCGCACTCCCGACGCCGCCGAGGCGCTGAAGCTGACCGCGCCCGACCTCTTGAAGCTCAACCTGATCGACGGGGTCGTGGCCGAGCCGCAGGGCGGCGCGCACCGCGCGCCGACGGTGGCCATGGCCCAAGTGCGGAAAACGATTCTCGACGAGCTCGCCGCGCTGTCGTCGATGCCGACCCAGGAGCTCCTCGCCCGGCGCCGGCGCAAGTACCGACTCGCCGGCGAGATCCCGGGACGATTTCCTCGGCTGGATTGAACTCGGCGAGAAGCCGATCCAACGACCGGGCGGGGGCCGCGTACGGAGTGAGTCTTCGTAGCCACCCCCTGCCTTGAACCACGCACGACTCCATCGCACCCGCACGTTCTCGCGCTCGATCACGGGCTACCCGGGCGAGAGATACACTCATTGGCCGCGGGTGCGGCGGTCGCGACGTTCCGCCCACGCGATGGAACAAGAACGGCAAGACGGCGAGCCCCCGACGGACGACGGCGACGCGCGCGTGGTCGAGGACGCCGACGTCGGGCCCGACACGCCGGAGACGGCCGAGCTCGAGGAGCTCGCGGAGATCCTCGACGAGGCGGGGGACGATCCCGCCCTGTTGGCCCAGCGCGCCGAAGACCACGCGCTCATCCGCCGCGCGCAGACCGGCGACGAGGACGCGTTTCGCGACCTGGTGAAGCGGCACGAGCAACGCGCGTGGCGGGTCGCGCGCAACCTCGTCGCGAGCGACGACGACGCGCAAGAGCTGGCGCAGGAAGCGTTTCTGCGGGTCTTCAAGAACCTGGCGCGGTTCGACTTCGAGCACGCGTTCACGACTTGGCTCTACCGCATCGTCACGAACCTCGCGATCGATCACCTGCGCCGGCGGCGTCCGGCGCAGAGCACGGCGCGCGCGGACGAGGACGAGGACGAAGGCGAATTCGACCTCCCCGACAGCAAGGCGGACGGTCCCTCGCAGCGCCTCGAGCGCGAGGACCTGGCGCGCGAGGTCCGGGAGTGCCTGGCCGCGCTCGCGCCGCACTTCCAGTCGGTGCTGGTACTGAGGGAGATGGAAGGATTGCCGTGCAAGGAGATCGCCGACATCGTCGGCGCGACGCACGTGACCGTCCGCTGGCGGCTCCACCGCGGACGCAAGCTCTTCCAGGACGAGTGGGAACGGCGTGCGCGGTACAAGGCGGCGGGCGGGGACGCGAGCTTCGTCCCACGTGCGGCCAACGCGGACGAGGACGAGCCCGTAGACGTGGACGACATCGGGGACGACGAAAAGGAAGCTTGGTGATGAGCCCGCGAGTTTTGGATTGCACCGAGGTTCGAAGCTCACTTCCGCTCTACAGCGGCGGCGATCTGCACCCGGACCGGCAGGCCGCGCTCGATCGGCACTTGGCGAGCTGCGCCGACTGCCGCGCTCAGGCCGCCCGCGCGAACTCTGCGCGCGAGGCCCTGCGCACGGGTTTGGCGGGCGGGTTCCAGCGCGAGCGCACGGGTGGTGTGGACCTGTGGCCGTCGCTCCGGAGCTCGCTCGTCGCCGAGGGCTTGATCGCGCAACCGGACGCTCCTCGTCCGCGTGGGGAGCCTCTCGTCGCGCCGATCCGCCGCGTCGGAACCTATCGGCGTTGGCTGCCGGTCGGCGCGGCGGCGGCGGCCGCGCTGCTCGTCGGGCTGTGGATGCACCGGTCGACGACCGCTCCGGCGGACGTCGGACCGGTCGTGATCACTCCGCAGGATTCCGTGGTCGTCGTTCCCGTCGACCACGAGGTGGTGCCGACCGCGCCGGAGCTCGTCGTGACGCCCGTGAACGACTCGCAAGGCTTGCGTCGCGTGCAGCCCGGCGAGCCGCGCTGGAGCGATTCGGCGGACGTTTTCGGCGCGCAGTCCTCACCGATGTTGCAGCTTTCGCCGTGGAGCCCGAACGTGGGCTCACCGGCGAGCCTGCGGAACGTACTCCCGCACCAACGCTGAAGCGCGCGGGGAACGCGAGACGATCTCGCGACGCGCGGCAACCTCACCTTGTGTGTGGCGGCGACTCCGCAGGCGTATGGATGAACTCCGCTGGAGATGACGATCATGAACCCGACTTGGATGTTGATGGCGAGCGTGCCGCTCCTGTTCGCGCCCGCGACGGGCGGGGAGACCACGACGAAACCGCAGAAGCTCGTGCGAGTGCAGTCCGACGGCGCGGCCGACGAGGCGTTCGACCGCGACGGCTGGCGCAAGAAGCTGACGCAAGAAGACCTCGACGCGCGCGAGCGTGCGTTCGAGCGCGTGACCGAGCTCGCGCGACGGAGCGACAAGGCGCGTCAAGCGCTCGAGTCGTGGGCGAAGGACGACAGCCACCCCGATCTGGCGTGGACCTCGCGCCTGGCCCTCCGATCGAGCACCGCGCCGAGCGCGATCGACGACCTCTCCGGATCCGCGCGCTGGAACGATCTGAACTCGCGTTTCGAGGAGCTGCGCCGTCGCTTCGAGCGCATCGATCCGATGTTCGACGACATGCAGGAAGACCTGCAGCGACTCTTCGACCGGCAGCCGTTCCAGTCGTGGAACTTCCAGCCCGGGCCCCTGGGCGGTTCCTCGGAAGCGCAGTCGTTCAGCCTAGAGATCGGCCCGGACGGCTCGGTCACGTGTGAGATCACCGAAGACGTCAACGGCGACAAGCAAACGAAGAAGTACACCGCCGACAGCGTCGAGGAACTGCTCGAGGCGCATCCGGAGCTCCGGGGGCGCATCGGCCTGGGCGGCGGCCACGGCTTCAACCGCGTGATGCCCCACGGGACACCGACGCCGCGAGCGCAAGGCGGATTGCGACGCTCCCTGGGATCGGTGCCGACGGACATGCTGGGGATCTATCCCAGCCAGCCGTCCTCCGAGCAGCGGAAGGACTTCGATCTCGACCCGGACGTCGGGCTGCTCGTCGAGCGCACCGCGCCGGGGACGATCGCCGAAATCCTCGGCATCCAGAGCGGCGACATCGTGATCGAGATGAACGGGACGACGATCCACGACTCGGCCGATGTCGCGCGCGTGCTGAAGGAGCGCGAGTCCGACGGCGAGGTCGCGGTCGTGATCATCGACAAGAAGGGCCAGCGCCGCACGCTGACCTGGCGGCCGTCCGAGCGCTGAGACCCGCACGTCGAGGCGCGCGACTACTGCGTCGGCAGTAGCGCGCGCTTCTTCGCTTCCGCGTCGCCGCGCAGCCGCCACGCGCGCTTGACGTCGGGATGCTCGAAGGGCTTCTTGCACAGGCGCAGGAAGGTGTCGATGTCCGAGATGGCCTGGTCGTAGCGGCCGAGCTCGAGCGCGAGCTCGGCGCGGCGGCTGAACACCTCGCTGCGCTCGGGATCGAGCTCGATCACCGCGTCGAGGTGCTCGATCGCCGCCGACTTGTCGCCGTTCTTCGCGAGCAGCGTCGCCGCGTGCAGGTGCGTGGCGATCTGGCGCTGCGTCAGCCGCTTGATCAGCCCGCGAAAGTAGGCCTCCTCCTCGGCCGAGATGTCCGGCCGCAGGATGCGCTCGCGCCAGAACTGGAGATCGCTGCTCGTGCCCTCGAGGTGACGCGCGCACCACTCGAGGCTCTCGCGGTCCTCTCCGAGGAGCGCGCTGACGCGGATGAGCCCGGCGATCGCGTCGATGTCGCCCGGGTGCTTCTCGAGCGCGAGGAGGAGCTGCGTGTGGGCCTCCTGCCACGCCGCGCGCGCTTCCGCCTCGAGCTCCTCGACGCGCTGCGACGGATCCGCGGCTTCGCTCACGCGCTCGCCGGTGCGGATCGCGTCCGCCGCTTCGATGCACGCGATGCCCTTGCGCTCGAGCGACTCGCCCAGGCCTAGGTTCGCACGGTAGTCGCCGGTGGCGAGCAGGTCGCGGAACACCTTCTCCGATTGGAGGATGTCGTTCGTCCGGCCGCGGCGTTGGAGCGACCATCCGGTTATCAAGCGCAGCTTGACGTTTTCCGGATCGATCTCGAGCCCCTTTTGCGCTTGGTCCTGCGCGCGCTCGAGCTCGCCCATCGCCAAGTACTGTTGCGCGGACTCGGTGTGGATCTCGAGCATCTTCTGCTTCTGCTCGTCGGTCAGCTCGTCGTCGGAGCTGCATGCGCACACGAGGACGAGCGACATCGCGATCGCGACGCGGGCGCATCGCGCGAGGAGAGAGTGGAGCGTCGCGTTCAAGGTCGGCGTTTCCTCGAGTGGGGGGGCGGGGCGCAAAGGATACCGCGCGACGCGCCGGGGTTACGAAGTGCGCGCGAGCTCACTCGTCGCCCTCGTTCCCGCGACGCTGCGTGCCGAGCAGCGTCTCGAGTCGGCCGGCCTCCATGCGCACGCGCAGGACCTTGCCGCCGGCGACGCTGACCAGGCCGGGCTTCGCGCCGCGGGGCTTCTTGACGTCCTTGACGCGCGCCACGTGGACGTCCGCGCCGCCGCGCCCGCGCAGCGGCGAGAAGTGGACGGCGAGGTGCGCGGCGTCGAGCACGTCCTCGGGATCGGGATCGCCGCGCGCCCCCTCGAGCACGACGTGGCTGCCCGGCGCGTCCGCGGTGTGCAGCCAGACGTCGTTCCCGCGCGACGCGCGAAACGTCAGGTCGTCGTTGTCGCGCGCGCTCCGGCCGACCCGGATCTCGGCGCCTTGGCGCGACCGGAACACGCGGTAGGGGAGCCTGGGCCCGGGCTCCTTGCGCTTGCGGACGTCCGCTTCCTGCTGCGGATCGAGGAGCCCCGCGGCGACGGCCTCGACGTCGAGCGCGTCGGGATCGGAGCTCGGCTCCCTGGCCCGCGCCAAGTACTCGTCGAAGAGCGCGAGCCGCGAGCGCGCCATCGCGAGCTCGCTCTCGACGGCGCCGCGCGCGCGTTCGAGCTTCTTCGCGCGCTCGAAGATGCGCTCGAGGTTTTCCTGCGGGCTCGCGCGCGGCTCGAGCTCGATCGTCCGCGCGGGCGCGCCGGGCTCGTAGAGATCCGGCACGTCGATCGATGCCAGACCGCGTCGCGCCAAGGAGAGATGCGCCTTCAAGAGCTCGCCGTCGCGGCGCACGCGCTCGAACTCCGAGCTCGCGGCGAGCTTTTGCTCGAGCCCCGCGATCAGCGTGCGCGCGCGCTTCACCTTCCGACGGACGCGCTCCTCGAAGCGCGCGAGGGCTTTCGCGCGCAGCGCTTCGTGCGCCTGCACGCCGAGCGAGCACTCGACGATCCACGAGAGCGGCGCATCGAGCGATCCGCTCGGCGGCAACGCCGTCGGCGCGGGAAACGCGACCGCCAGCGGCTTCGTGTCCCGCTCCGCGCCCGCATGCGCTGGCGGACGCCAAACGGCGCCTGGCGCGAGTCGCGCCGGAGCGCTCGAGTCACGCGCGGGCACCAGCACGTCGAGGACGCGGTCCTCCGGCCCGAGAAGCACGAGGTTCGCGCGGCGTCCGAACAGCTCGGCGAGAAGCGCGCGCCGCTGCGCCGCCTTGCCGCCCGAGAACTCCAGGATCACCGCACGGTCGCGCGCCACCTGCGACAGCGCGACGAGCTCGGCCTGCGCGAGCTCGTCGGCCAGCCGGCGGAAGAACGGTCCCAGCGGTCCCTCGTGGCGCGCCACGCGCTCGTGCTGGAGATGAAAGCGCGGGGCATCGGGATCCGCGGACACGCGCAGTCGCGCGGGCGGCCCGCTCCGTCCCGACGCGAACGCGAGCACCACGTCGGCGGGAGGAAGCCCGAGCACGCCGTCGAGCGACTTCCCGACGAGCAGCGGCGCGAGCTCCGCGGCGAGCTCGCCGACGTGCGCGCTCTCCAGGTTCAGCGCAGTTCGTCCTCGACGTCGTACACCCAGGCCTCGTCGTTCGGCGTCCAGGCGACCAGCTCGCCTTCGCCCGGGAAGAAGCGCGCGAGCTCTTGCGACGCCGTCTGCGGCCCGTCGGAACCGTGCACGAGGTTGTAGGAGCGCGACATCCCGAAGTCGCCGCGGATCGTGCCCGGCGCCGCTTCGGCGCAGTTCGTCGCGCCCATGAGCGCGCGCGTCACCGCGATCGCGTTCTTGCCCTCGAGCGCGATCGCGACCACCGGCCCCGAGCCCATGAAGCGCACCAGGCCTTCGTAGAACGGACGGGCCTTGTGCACGGCGTAGTGTTCGCGAAGCAGGGCTTCGGGGAAGCGCCGCATCTTCAGGCCGACGACCTTCAGGCCCTTCTCTTCGAAGCGCGTGAGGATCTTGCCGGCGAGCCCGCGCTGCACGGCATCCGGTTTCAGGAGGACGAGGGTACGTTCGAGCGACATGGAGCTCTCCGATTCGATCGCGTGGGCGGCGCGGAGGTTCGCGCGCGGGGTCTCGAGAATTTGGCGGGCGAAAAGTGTAGCGGCGCGAGCGCGCACCGGCCACGGGCCGCGTTCGCCGCGAAATCACCGGCCGGGCGTTGACGTCGAGCGACGCTTCCCTACAGTGTTCGCCCAAAACGCCGCGCGCCTCGAGCGCGACGTTTCCGAACCAGGACGCTCTCTGCCAGCTCATCGCCGCGCCACACTCCGCCGCCGCGCACCGCATGGATCCGAGCGCACCGTCCAAGAAGACGATCTCGAGCGCGTCGGACCTAGGCCGCTACGCGGGCCTGGGAGCGCAGTTCGCCGCGTCGATCGCGCTCCTCGGCGCGCTCGGGTGGTGGCTCGACGGGGAGCTCGGCACGGGCCCCTGGCTCCTCATCGCCGGAGTCTTCGCCGGAGCGGTGGGGGGCTTCATCGCGATGCTCCGCGCCGTCCCTCCCGCGCGAGCGAAGCAGCGCGGTGGAAAGTCGCTCGAAGACCAGGACTCAAACCGCACCCCATGAACGCATCGACCGCTGGAGCGCTGATTGGCTTGGCCGCCGCACTGGCGGTCGGTTGGTCGCTCGCGGGCCCCAGCGGCAACGGCGTCGTGCTCGGCTTCCTGTCCGGCGCGGCGCTCACGGGCGCGGCGCTCGTCTGGCAGCGTCACGAGCTCGCGCAGCATCCCGAGCGCCTGTTCTTGATCACGGTGTGCGGATTCCTCGCGAAGCTCGTGGCGATGTTCGCGGGCGCCGTGTGCCTGCGCTACTGGGAGGCCGCCGCGCAGCTCTTCGACTGGAAGAGCTTCTTGATCGCGTTCGGCGCTTCCGCGATCCTCATCTCGATTCCAGGCACGATCGAGAACGTGCGGAAGCTGACCTCCCTCCGGCCCCAACAGAGCAGTCACCCGTGAGCTTCTTGCGACCGCTACTCGTCCTGCTGCTCGTCGCCCTGCCGTGCTGGGTGAGCGCGCGCTACTCCGAGCACCACTCGGCCGAGAACGTCTTCCTGTCGCTCTACATGCACCTGATCCCCTCGAATCTCGTGCATCACGACGCGGCTCATGGAGCGGATGCGGCGCATGGCGGCGCAGAGGCACATTCGCCGTGGATCTTCTCGTTCACGTTCCCCGGCGCGCCGGCCGTGTTCGACATGGACACACGGGTCCCCGGGACGCAGCTCGTCGCGACGAACCTGCAGCTCTTCCAGGTCGCGGCGGTGCTCCTGATCCTCGTGTGCTTCTCGGGCGTGCCCGCGTACTTGCGCACCGGGCGCGGCGATTACGTCACGCGCCTCTTCGCCGGCTTCGCGGCCTGGGTGCGCGACGAGATGGTGTACTCCGTGATGGGGAAGGACCTGGGACGGAAGTTCCTGCCGTACTTCCTCACGCTGTTCTTCTTCCTGTTGTTCATGAACTTGATGGGGCTCATCCCGTTCGCGGCGACCGCGACGGCGAGCATCTTCGTCACCGGCGCGATGGCGCTCGTGACGTTCGTCACCATGATCTCGGGCGGGATCATCGCGCAGGGCCCGATCGCGTTCTGGAAGAACCTCGTGCCGCACGTGCCGCTCGCGCTGTGGCCGCTGATGTTCGTGGTCGAGTTCGTGGGCCTGCTCGTCAAGCCGTTCGCGTTGATGATTCGTCTCTTCGCGAACATGAGCGGCGGGCACATGGTCGTGCTCTCGTTCATGGGCCTCATCTTCTTCTTCGCGAACAAGTCGGCGACCGTCGCCTACGCCGTCTCGCCCGCCGCCGTCGGCTTCGCCGTGTTCATCATGATCATCGAGGCATTCGTCGCGCTCCTGCAGGCGTACGTCTTCACGATGCTCTCGATCATCTTCATCAACTCGACCATCCACCCCGAGCACTAGCGCGCGCCGCCGGGCTCGGGTTCGTTCCCCCCTTTCCACAAGACCCTCAACCGACAACCCCACACACAATCGACGCTGGCCGCGTCCGACGACGCGGACCGAGGAGAACCAGATGATTCAGGAACAAGGAGTCATGGACATTGCCAAGTTCGGCGCCGCGCTCGGCGCGGGTCTCGCAGCGGTCGGCGCCGGCATCGGCATCGGTCGCATCGGCGCGGCCGCGAACGAAGGCATCGCCCGCCAACCCGAAGCAGCGGCCGACATCCGCGGCGGCTCCGTCATCCTGTCGGCGCTGATCGAAGGTGTCGCGCTGTTCGCGGTCGTCATCACCTTGCTCATCACCCTGGGCTGAGCAGCGGCGCCGACGGCTCCCAAGGAGCTTTCTCATGAACTTCGTCCTGGCTCTCATCGCTTCCGAAGGCGGCGGGGGATTCAATCCCCTCGACCCGGCGGGCGCAGGCATCGCCCTGTGGACCTGGGTCATCTTCGTGGTGGCGCTCATCCCGATCTGGAAGCTCGTGATGGGCCCGATCACGCGCGGGCTCATCGATCGCGACGAGAAGTCGACGGCGGCGATCGCCGCGGCCGAGGCCGCGAACCGATCGGCGCAGGAGGCGCGCGCGGAGGTCGACCGGCGTCTCGCGGAAGCTCAGAAGGAAGCCGCGACGATGGTCGAGCAGGCTCGCGCGCGGGCCGACGCGCGCGAGAAGCAGCTCGTCGAAGAAGCCAAGAAGAGCGCGGCCGACTTGCTCGACCGCGCGCGCTCGGAGATCCGGGCCGAGCAGGACAAGGCGCTCGCGACGATCCGCAAGCAGGTCGTCGACATCTCTCTCTCGGCCGCCGGCCAGGTGTTGAAGCGCAAGGTCGACGCGAGCGACGACCGGCGCCTCGTCGAGGAGCTCGTCTCGGTCGCCGCGGAGAGGAAGAAGTGAGCGTCGATCCGGTCACGGCGCGCTACGCCACCGCGCTCTACGGCCTCGCGAAGCGCAAGGGCGCTCTCGCCGAGGTGACGCGCGACGTCGAGCGCATCGGGCGCGAGCTCGCGTCGCCCGCCGTCCGGAACGTCGTTCTCAACCCGCGCTCGAACGCGAAGCAGAAGCGCGCGGCGCTCGCCGGCATGGCTTCGGCCATGCACCCGCTGACCCAGAACTTCGTGAACCTGCTCGTCGACAAGCGGCGCGAGGGAGTCCTCGCCAGCGTCGCGACCGCGTTCCGGCGGCGCGTGCTCGACGAGCGCGGGGCGGTCGAGGGCGTCATCGAGTCCGCGCGACCGCTCTCGCCCGCCGAGATCGACACGATCGCGAAGTCGTTCGGCGCGCGCCTGGCTCGTGAGCTCGTGCTCTCGAACAAGGTCGTGCCCGAGCTCGTGGGCGGCGCGCGCGTGCTGGCCGCCAATCGGATGATCGACTACTCGGTGCAAGGCCGCCTCGACGGGCTGCGCCGCAAGCTGCTCGACGCGCGGCTGCCGTCCGCGAGCGGAACCTAGCCACGCCAACACCATCAAGGACTGATATGGACCTGCGACCTGGAGAAGTGACCTCGATCCTCGAGAAGGAGATCGAGTCGTACAAGGGCGAGACCTCGATGCAGAGCGTCGGCACCGTGCTGTCGGTCGGCGACGGCGTGGCGCGCGTCTGGGGACTGGACGACTGCGTCATGAGCGAGCTGCTCGAGTTCCCGGGCGGCGTGCGCGGCGTCGCGCTCAACCTCGAGGAGGACAACGTCGGCTGCGTGCTCCTCGGCGATGCGACGAAGGTGAAGGAAGGGGACACCGTGCGCTCGACCGGCCGCGTCATCTCGGTGCCGACCGGGAACCAGCTGCTCGGCCGCGTCGTGAACGCGCTCGGCGATCCGCTCGATGGGCGCGGCCCGCTCGGCACGAGCGAGTCCGATCTGCGTCCGATCGAGCAGCCCGCGCCGTCGGTCGTGGAGCGCGAGCCGGTGAAGGAGCCGCTGCAGACCGGCATCAAGGCGATCGATGCGATGATCCCGATCGGCCGCGGCCAGCGCGAGCTGATCATCGGCGACCGTCAAACGGGCAAGACCGCGCTTCTGATCGACACGATGATCAATCAGAAGACGACCGGCGGCGGCGATCCGAAGAACCCCGCCCAGGTGATCTGCATCTACGTCGCGATGGGTCAAAAGCAGTCGACGATCGTCGACGTGCTGCGCAAGCTCGAGCACTACGGCGCGATGCCGTACACGATCATCGTCGCGGCGTCGGCGACCGACGAGGCGTCGATGCAGTATCTAGCGGCGTACGCGGGCGTCACGATGGCCGAGCGCTTCCGCGACGAAGGCCGCCACGTCGTCATCATGTACGACGACCTGTACAAGCAGGCGCTCGCGTACCGCCAGGTCATGCTGCTCCTGCGCCGTCCTCCGGGCCGCGAGGCGTTCCCCGGCGACGTGTTCAACCTGCACAGCCGCTTGCTCGAGCGCGCCGCGAAGCTCAGCAAGGACGCGCCGAAGGTCAATCCGCGCTACAAGGCCGGCGGCGGATCGATCACCGCGCTGCCTGTGGTGGAAACGCAGGAAGGCGACGTGGCCGCGTACATCCCGACGAACGTGATCTCGATCACCGACGGCCAGATCTTCCTCGAGTCGAACCTCTTCAACTCGGGCGTGAAGCCGGCCGTGAACGCCGGTATCTCGGTGTCGCGCGTCGGCGGCTCGGCGCAGATCGCGGGCATGAAGAAGATCGCCGGCGGTTTGCGCCTGGGACTTGCGTCGTACCGCTCGCTCGCGGCCTTCGCGCAGTTCGGCTCCGACCTCGACAAGGCGACGCAGCAGGAGCTGACGCGCGGCGAGCGCCTGGTCGAGATCCTGAAGCAGGGCCAGTACGTGCCGCAGCCCGTCGAGCAGCAGATCACGATCATCTACGCCGCCACCTCGGGCGGCCTCGACGACGTGCCCGCGCTGCGCGTGCAGGAGTTCGAGAAGCTCTTCCACGAATCGATCGCGGCGAGCGCGCCCAAGGTCCTCGAAGAGATCCGCACCACGAAGCAAGTCTCCGATGGAGCGCGCGCGGAGATGGACAAGGTCATCGCGTCGGTGAAGTCGCAGATGCAGCTCGGCGCGAAGAAGACGTAGCGATGGCCTCCATCCGAGACTTGCGCGGCCGGATGCGCTCGGTCGGCAGCATCCACCAGATCACGCGCGCCATGGAGATGGTGGCGCGCACGAAGCTGCGCCGCTTCCAGCTGCGCGCCGTGGCGTCGCGTCCGTACGCGCAGGAGATCAGCGCCCTCGTCGCGCACATGATCGAGCGGCTCGGCGGGGATCTCGGCGAGCGGCCGCTCTTCCAGAAGGGCGGCGGCGCGAAGATCGCCGCGCTCGTCGTGACGTCCGATCGGGGACTGTGCGGCTCGTACAACTCGAACGTCCTGCGCAAGCTGGAGCAGTGGCGCGGCGAGCATCCGAGCGCGGACGTCGACTACTTCGTGTACGGCCGCAAGGGCTACCAGTACCTGACGCGCCGCGGCCGCAACGTCGAGCACCTGCTCGTCGAGCCGGTCCTCGAGAGGATCGATTACCGCGGCGCCGCGCGCACCGCGAAGTTGCTCGTCGACGCGTTCCTCTCGGGCCGGTACTCGCAGGTCGTCGTATTCTACACGGCGTTCGAGTCGATGGTCAGCTACGTGCCGACGCAGATCGAGTACCTCCCGATCGAGGCGTCCGCGCTGAAGCAAGAGCCCGCGGGCGCCAAGGCGGCGCGCGGCGACGTCATCCTCGAGCCCGACGCCGCGACGATCTTCGATCGCATCATCCCGCGCTACCTCGAGACGCGCATGTTCAACCTCCTGCTCGAGTCGCTGACGAGCGAGTACGCCAGCCGCCGAGTCTCGATGAAGAACGCCACCGACGCGGCCAAGTCGCTCGGGCAGCAGCTGAAGAAGGTCTACAACAGGAAGCGCCAAGAGAACATCACGAAGGAGCTGCTCGACATCGTCGGCGGCGCAGAAGCGCTGCGCTGACGCAGCATTCCAGGACCCATCATGACGACGACGCAAACCCAAAAGGCCACCGGAACCATCGCGCAGATCTTCGGTCCCGTGGTCGACGTGCGCTTCCCGGCGGGCAGCTTGCCCGAGATCTACAACGCGCTCCTCGTGCGCGACAAGAAGGCCGGCATCGACCTGACGCTCGAGGTCGCGCAGCACCTCGGCAACGACGTCGCGCGCTGCGTCGCGATGGCGTCGACCGACGGCTGCCGTCGCGGCATGACGGTCGAGAACACCGGCGGTCCGATCTCCGTTCCGGTCGGCGAGCGCACGAAGGGCCGCTTGTTCAACCTCCTCGGCCAGCCGCTCGACTCGCTGACGCGCGGCGAGCTCAAGACCGGCGAGTCGTGGCCGATCCACCGCCCGGCGCCGAAGTTCGAGGAGCAAGAGGCGATCTCGGAGGTGTTCGAGACCGGCCTCAAGGTCGTCGACCTCCCGTGCCCGTTCGCGAAGGGCGGCAAGATCGGCCTGTTCGGCGGCGCGGGCGTCGGCAAGACCGTGCTCATCCAGGAGCTGATCCGCATCACGGCCGTCGAGAAGGGCGGCTTCAGCGTGTTCTGCGGCGTCGGCGAGCGCACGCGCGAGGGCAACGACCTGTGGCTCGAGATGACCGAGGCGCAGTACAAGACGCCCGACGGCAAGACCGCGAGCGTGATCGACAACGCGGTGCTCGTGTTCGGCCAGATGAACGAGCCGCCCGGCGCGCGCCTGCGCGTCGCGCTGTCCGGCCTCACGATGGCGGAGTACTTCCGCGACGTGAAGGGCCAGGACGTGCTGCTCTTCGTGGACAACATCTTCCGCTTCGTGCAGGCCGGGTCCGAGGTGTCCGCGCTCCTCGGACGGATGCCGTCCGCGGTGGGTTACCAGCCGACGATGGCGAGCGAGATGGGCGCGCTGCAGGAACGGATCACCTCGACGAAGAAGGGCTCGGTCACGTCGATGCAAGCCGTGTACGTGCCGGCCGACGACATCACCGACCCCGCGCCCGTCGCGACGTTCGCGCACCTCGACTCGACGATCATCCTCGACCGCGCGATCTCGGAGCTCGGCATCTACCCCGCGGTCGATCCGCTGAAGTCGACGTCGCGGATGCTCGATCCCCAAGTGGTCGGCGAGGAGCACTACCAGGTCGCTCGCGAAGTGCAGCGGATGCTGCAGCGCTACGCCGACCTCAAGGACATCATCGCGATCCTGGGCGTCGAGGAGCTCTCCGACGACGACAAGCGCGTCGTCGCGCGCGCGCGGCGGATGCAGCGCTTCCTCTCGCAGCCGTTCTTCGTCGCCGAGCAATTCACCGGCACGCCGGGCGTGTTCGTGCCGCGCTCCGAGACGGTGCGCAGCTTCAAGGAGATCATCGAGGGCAAGCACGACCACCTGCCCGAAGGCGCGTTCATGTACCAGGGCAGCATCGACTCCGTCGTGGAGCGCGCGAAGAAGATGCAGGGCGGCGACGCGAAGCCCGAAGCGGCGAAGCCCGCTCCCGCCAAGACCGAGCCCGCGCCCGCGCCGAAGAAGTCGGGTCATTGATCGATGGCCGACACACTGACCCTGCGCGTCATCACCCCCGAGCGCGTCGCGCTCGACCAGTCCGTGAGCAGCGTGCGCATCCCGGGCGTCGACGGCTCGATCGGGATCCTGCCGCGGCACGCGCCGATGGTCGCCGCGCTCGACGTCGGCCTGATGCGCTACCGCACGGGAAACCGCGAGGAGGCGATGTTCGTGTCGGGCGGGTTTGCGGAAGTGCGCGACGACACCGTCCGCATCGTCTCGCAGGCCGGTGAGAAGCCCGAGGAGATCGACGAGGAGCGAGCCAAGGCCGCCGAGGCCCGTGCCCGCGAGCGTCTGTCCCAAGGGCGGGCCGCGGAAGGCGAGCTGATCGACCTCGTCCGCGCCGAAGCCGCCCTCCAGCGGGCTTTGATGCGACTTCAGGCGCGGGAATTCCGAAACGGAGGGGCATGACCTCCACCTCTGCGACCATGACCCAGAAACGCGCCGACTGGCGGCGCACCCACACCTGCGGCGAGCTCCGCAAGACCCACGTCGGCCAGCTCGTGACGCTCAACGGCTGGGTGCACGCGCGCCGCGACCACGGCGGCATCTACTTCGTCGATCTGCGCGACCGCTACGGGCTGACGCAGATCGTGCTCGGCCCCGAGATCTCCGACGCCGTCAAGCTCGGCCCCGAGTTCACCGTTTCGGTCCACGGCAAGGTCGTCGCGCGCGACGCGGCGAACGTGAACCCCGAGCGCCCGACGGGCGAGGTCGAGGTGATCGCGGATCAGCTCGAGATCCTCTCGCGCTCGAAGACGCCGCCGTTCGAGATCGACGGCGATCAGGAGACCGCGCTCGAGACGCGCCTGCGCTACCGCTACATCGACCTGCGCCGCGCGGTGATGCAGCGCAACCTCATCCACCGCTCGCGCTTTATCAACGCGATGCGCCGCGCGTTCGAGCGCCAGCAGTTCGTCGAGGTCGAGACGCCGATCCTGACGCGCGCGACGCCCGAGGGCGCGCGCGATTACCTCGTGCCGAGCCGCGTGCACCCGGGCGAGTTCTA
>CAZQHA010000051.1:0-14873 GCA_964592795.1 uncultured Planctomycetaceae bacterium
ACCGGGCACGCCGGAGACGATCGGGTCCCAATCGTTCACTTCGGTCGAGCGTGACTTCATCGTCCACACCGTCAACGCCAACCGCTTCGAGGTGCAGAGCTCGCACCTCGCGCTGCAGAAGGGCGTGACGGGCGAGCTGCGCGAGTTCGCGGAGCGGATGATCTCCGAGCACGAGGAAGTGAACCGCGAGCTCGAGCGCATCGCGCAGAAGCGGCGCGTCTCGCTCCCGCTGGAGCTCGACTCGAAGCACGACACGATGCTCGAGGAGCTGCGTCGGCTCGACGGCCAAGAGTTCCGGCAGCGGTACTACGATCTGCAAGTGACGGGTCACGAGCAGATGATCCATCAGCTGGAGGCGGCCGTCCGCGACTGCGACAACATGGAGGTGCGCCAGGTCGCGCAGCGCGCCCTCGACAACGCGCGGCAGCACCTGCAGCACTTGAAGGACATCCCCGAGCCGCGGTGAACGCGGGCGGACCTGGTCCCGTGGCGCGGCGCGTCCCAGGCGGGCGCGCCGCGCCGATTCCGCGGTAGGATCCCGGCGCATGCAGTCCATGTCTTCGGGCGCGCGGGATCGGGAGAAGGTGCTCGGCGAGCTGCGCGGAATGCCGGAGTTCCTCCGGCGAGCGTTCGCGTCGCTGAGCCCGAGCGAAGCGACGAAACCCGGCGATGACGACACGTTCTCGCCCGTCGAGCACTGCTGGCACCTCGCCGATCTCGAGCGCGAAGGCTACGGCGTGCGAATCGAGCGCCTGCGCGAGGAGCGGGAGCCCGAGCTTCCCGACTTCGACGGCGCACGCGCCGCGCTCGAACGCAATTACCGGGCTCTCTCGATGGAACAGGGCCTCGCGGCGTTCGCCGAAGCGCGCCGTAGGAACATCGCCGTCTTCGAGTCGCTCGCGGACTCCGAATGGAGTCGCAGCGGAACGCAGGAAGGCGTCGGTCCCGTCTCCCTGTGCGACATCCCGCGCATGATGGCGGAGCACGACGCGACGCACCGGCGCGAGATCGAAGTCTGGCTCGCCGGCCGATGAACCGATGATCGACGCGAAGACGCAGGACCTGAAGCCACCCCTCGTCGCGATGAACCCGATCGCGAAGGATCACGTCGCGTCGTTCCTCGATCGGTCGGCGCGCTCGCTATGATTTCACTCATGCGCAATCTCGGAACCCTGCTCCTCGTCGCATTCGTCGCTTCGTGCCGCGGTCCTGCGAACGCTCCCGACGGAGTGCACGTCGGCGGCGAGATCCACGCCAGCGAGCGCGTTCGGTTCGCGCTCGTCGAAGCCGATCCGGACAAGTTCGCGGGCGAGACGGTGCTCGTCGAAGGCACGGTGCTCGCGGTGTGCCAGAAGCGCGGTTGTTGGATGCAGATTTCGGATGGCGGCGCGCGCACCGCGATGGCGCGCTGGGAGAAGGGCTGCGGCGGTCAGTTCACGTTTCCGATGGACTCCGTCGGGAAGCGCGTGCTCGTGCAGGGCTCGATCTACCGCCGGCAGTTCTCGGAAGCCGATATCGAGCACATGCAGGGCGAAGCCGGTCGCGACATCTCGATCGAGCGCGACGCGCTCGAGCTCAGCACCACGGCCGTCGTCGTGCTCGACGAGCGCGGCTGATCACCCGTCCAGGAGCCGCCGCAAGTGACCGTCGACGTCGGCGAGCCGCTTGCGCGCTTCCGACGCGTCGATCGACAGGCGCTGCATCGCGACCGCCGTCTTCACGTGACCGTCGGCCTGACGCAGTCGAGCTTCGGCTTCACCGCGCGGGAGACCCGTGAGGTTCTCGACGAGCGAGACCGCGCGTTGCCAGAGTTTTTCGTTCCCGCGCGCGTTGACGTCGACCATCCACGGGCCGAACGTCTTGCCGAGGCGCACCATCGAGAGCGTGCTGATCGTGTTCAGCACGAGCTTCGTCGCCGTCCCGGCCTTCATGCGCGTGCTGCCCGACACGACCTCCGGCCCCGTGATCACGCGGATCGAGACGTCGGCATCGTCGGGGGCCGCAGCGAACGGAACGCACGCGACGAACACGGTCGAAGCGCCGAGCGCGCGGGCTCGCGAGAGCGCGCCGTGCACGAACGGCGTCGTGCCTCCCGCGCTGATGCCGACGACGACGTCGCCCGAGCCGACGCCGCGCGAGCTCATGTCGTTTGCGCCTTGCGCGCGATCGTCCTCCGCGCCTTCGACCGCGCCGACGAGAGCGCGCGCTCCGCCCGCGATCACCGCCTGCACTTGATCGGGATCGTTCTGGTACGTCGGCGGCAGCTCCGCGGCGTCGAGGATCCCCAGGCGTCCGCTGGTCCCCGCGCCGACGTAGAAGAGCCTGCCGCCGGCGGCGAGCCGGTCGCTGACGAGCGCGATCGCCGCCACGATCGCGGGCTTCGCCTGCGCGACCGCATTGGCCACCGATTGGTCCTCGCGGTTCACGACGTCGAACGCGTCGTCGATCGAGAGCAGGTCGAGGCCTTCCGCGTTCTCGTTCGGCAGCTCCGTCGGCAGGTGATCGCGTGCGCCGGTCATCGCTCGACTTCGCGCGTGCGCTTGACGCGCGTTCCCGGCGTCCACATCGGCTTACCGAGCGACGCGCCGCCGTCGATCACGAGACACTCGCCGGTCAGGTACTCCGAGGCCGGTGATAGGAGATGGAGGCACTGCGCGGCGACTTCCTCCGCGGTGCCGAATCGACGCAGCGGAATCGAGTCCTGGATCGCGCGCTCGACGGTCTCGTCCGGCCACAAGTTCGCGGCCGCGCCTTGCGAGTGGAACGGACCGGGAGCGATCGCGTTCACGCGCACGCCGTGCTCGGCCCACTCGGCGGCGAGCGTCTTCGTCATCGCGAGCACGCCGGCCTTCGCGCTGGCCGAGTGCACGACGCCCGGCATCCCCGTCCACGCGTACGTCGCGACGATGTTGAGGATCTGTCCGCGCCGCGCGGCGATCATCGCTCGGCCGAACGCCTGCGAGCAGTAGAACGTCCCGTCGAGGACGATCCCGAGCACCGCGCGCCACGCGTTCGACGAGAGCCGCTCGGCCGGGCAGACGAAGTTGCCCGCCGCGTTGTTCACCAGGATGTCGACGCGCCCTTCGCGCGCGAGCTGGTCCTCGGCGGCGCGTCGCACGAGCGCGGGCTCGCGCACGTCGAGCACGACGGCGTGCACGCTCCAGCCGCGTCGTTCCGCTTCTTCGAGGAGAGGCGCGTGGTGCTCCGTGCTGCGCGACGCGATCGTGACGCGCGCGCCGAGCGCAGCGAGCCCGCGGCTGATCTCGAGTCCCAGCCCCGTGCCGCCGCCGGTGACGAACGCGACCTGTCCGTCGAACGTCCCGTGCGGCAACCAACGAGCGGAAGCAGGAAGTTCGTCCACGCCGAAACGGTAACGAATCGCTCGCTCAGTCGTCCCGGTCGCCCTTGATCTCCACGCGCACGCCCTCGGGGAGCTCGAAGCCGGGCACGTCGCGCTCGAGGTTTTCACGGACCTCCTCGATCTCCTCGGCCGACAGGGGCAGCCCGAATTCGATCTCGGTCGTCTCCTCGCCGTCCTCGACGCGCACGCGGGTGCGCACCGAGATGTCGCCGTCGGTCTGCTCGTGGAACCAGCGCGAGATCTGGCCGACCACCGCATAGTCCGCCGATCCGCGGACGACGACGCGCAGCTTGAGCGGATAGGGATCGTCGCTCGAGTCCGCGCTCGACTCGTCGCTCTCCGTCGCGTCGACGCCGGCGTCCCACTCGCCCTCCTGCGCGTCGGCGTCGCGATCCTGACGCTCGCGCGGCCAGCGCCATTCGAAGCTCTTGATCGGGCCGCGCCGCACGGCCTCGTTGCCGGCGTCGATGAACGCGATCGTCGTGCAGCCCAGCGCGCCGATGCCGGCGAGCGACATCAGCCCGAAGCCGATCGCGCAGCCGGCGCAGCCGGAGAGCTTCGTCTTGCCCGGCTCGCCGCTCTTGAACACGAGGTAGCAGGCGATCGCGACGATGGTCGCGAACATCAGGAAGCCAAGGACCAGGAAACCGAACATGGGCATGCGCATGGGGGTCTCGCGGAGGGAGGACCGGGACTCGACGGGGATCGCCGGCGCCGTTACGCAGGAGTCCGCGAAGATGCGCGGCTCGGGCGAGCGAATTCGAGAAAGCCCGCCGCGCGGCCCCGTCGCGGTCGTTTCGGCCCGGCGCTAGAGTACCCCGCCCGCTCCCCGGACGACCTCCCGCGGCTCCGTTCCCGGTCCTCTCCTCATGTACAAGCTCGAAAGCTACGTGCTCGGGCGCTGGCACGCCGGCAGCGGCGAGGCCTCGACCCTCCACAACCCGACGACCGAGGCGCCGATCGGCGAGCTCTGCTCGGGCGGGATCGACTTCGCCGCCGTCGCCTCGTACGGCCGGGACCGCGGCGGGCCGGCGCTGCGCAAACTCTCGTTCGCGCAGCGCGGCGAGATGCTCGCGGCGATGTCCGCGGCGATCCACGAGCACCGCGACGAGCTGATCGGGCTCGCGCTCGAGAACGGCGGCAACACGCGCGGAGACGCCAAGTTCGACATCGACGGCGCGACGGGGACGCTCTCGGCGTACGCGGCGTGGTCGAAGAAGCTCCCCGAGCGCCCGTTCCTGATCGACGGCGAGGGTCTCCAGCTCGGCCGCACCGCGCGCTTCTGGGGACAACACGTGATGGTTTCGCGGCCGGGCGTCGCCGTGCACGTCAATGCGTTCAACTTCCCCGCGTGGGGAATGATGGAGAAGATGGCCTGTGCGATCCTCGCCGGATCGCCGGTCATCGAAAAGCCGGGCACGCCGACCGCGCTCGTCGCGTGGCGGATCGCGAAGATCCTCGTTGACCGCGCGATCTTGCCGGAGGGCAGCTATCAGTTCGTCGCGGGCAGCGTCGGCAACCTGCTCGACCACCTCGGCCCGCACGATTGCCTCGCGTTCACGGGGTCGTCCGTCACCGGCGCGAAGCTGCGCGGACATGCGAACCTCGTGCGCCACAACGTGCGCGTCAATATCGAGGCGGACTCGCTCAATGCGGCCGTGCTCGCGCCGGACGTCGACGCGTCGTCGCCGACGTACGGCCTCTTCTTGTCGAACGTCGTGCTCGACATGACGCAGAAGACCGGGCAGAAGTGCACCGCCGTCCGGCGCATCCTCGTGCCGAGCGATCGCGTCGAGGACGTGAAGCGCGACCTTTCTGCGGAGCTCGCGCGCGTGCCCGTCGGCGATCCGGCCGAGCAGACGACGCGCATGGGGCCGCTCGCGAGCCGCGCGCAGCTCGACGACGTGCGCGCCGGGATCGAGCGCCTCGCGAAGGCGTCGACGCTGGCGTGCGGCGGTCCGCAGTCGATCCGTCCGAAGGGATATTTCGTCGCGCCGACGTTGTGTGTCGCACGCGACGCGCACGCGAGCGTCTTCCACAGCGAGGAAGTCTTCGGACCGGTGGCGACCGTGCTCCCGTACAGCGGCGACGCCGCCGAGGCCGCGTCGATCGTAGAGAAGGGTGGCGGCGGGCTCGTGTCGAGCGCGTACTCGAACGACGGCGATTGGACGCAGCGCTACGTCCTCGACGCCGCCGCGTGGCACGGCCGCATCTGGATCGGCAGCGACAAGATGGCGGACCAGTCGCTGCCCCCGGGCATGGTGCTGCCGTCGATGGTGCACGGGGGTCCCGGCCGGGCGGGGGGCGGAGAGGAGCTGGGCGGGGAGCGCGGTCTCGCGTTCTACCTGCAGCGCACGGCGCTCCAGGGCTTCAAGGGCGACATCGAGTCGCGCTTTGGGACGCGGCCTTCGGCGCCGCCGGCGTAGGTGGGAGAGGCACGCAGCGGTCGCCACAGCGGCCCCACCGATGGACATGCGAGGCAGAGCCTCGCGGCCGATGAAAATGCGGGGGCGCAGCCGCCGGCGACTGCGCCGACCGATGAAAATGCGGGGGCGCAGCCTTGCGGCTGCGCCCCCTGCCCCATCCGTAGGATCCCAGACTCGCGGCTGTCCGCAGTCTGCTCGCGACCGTCGGTGCGGCGCCCGGGGGAGTTGATCGGGCGTTCGCGCCAACCTCGTCGAGGTTGGCTTCCTAGACGGGCGGGAGACCGTTTTCCAGGCACGGTCCGAGAGTCGTCTGCCAGGCCCCGCGCGGAGCCGTCCGTGTGCTCGAGTCGTCGCGCGCCGAACGGCTGGGACGAGGGCCGATCGATTCGCTCGGTCTCTGGAACGAGCGACCGGGCGGGCAACTCCTGTGCCCTTTCACGGCTCCGCCGGCGTCGCGAGATTCGGTAATCGAAGCGAGTCCAGCTCCAGACGGAGCGGACCGTCGCGCGCGGTCCACCGCCACGCCAGATCGCGACGGTCGAGCTCCGCGGCGATCGGGATCGCGCGCGGGCCGCTCACCCACACCTCGCGTGGCCGTGTCGCCGCGAGCAGCGGACCGAGCAGCGCGCTCTCGGAGCCGTGGTGCGGCAGGAGGAGCAGTCGCAACGCCGGGCTGCGCGGAAGGTTCGCGAGCCACGCGCGCAGGCCTTCCGCTTCCGCGTCTCCGCACAGCACGATCTCCTCGCCGCCGTACGCGATGCGAACCGAGCGCGAACCTTCGTTGTCCTCCCGCGCGAGCCCGCGTTCGAGCGAAACCGCCATTCCAGTCGACGCGCCGGTCCCCACGGCGCCGGTCCGCACGTCGACGTGTGCGGTCGTGTGCGGCAACCGCTCAGCGCAGTGTGCGGGAAGTGCACCCATCCAGAGGCGCGGAGCCATGCGCGACGCGAGATGGGGGAGCGCACCGTCGTGATCGCGGTCCGCGTGCGACAGCACGATCGTGAGGCGCGCGGCTTCCCATTCGCGCAGCAGGGGGAGCACCGCCTCGCGCGCCACGTCCGGCCGATCGCGCGAGCCCGCGTCGAAGAGCCACGCGCCGGATCCTGGCGCGCGCCAGACCACGGCGGTGCCGGATCCCACGTCGAGAGCCCACAGCTCCAAGCCGCGCGGCGCGGCGGTCCACGGGACGGCGATCGCGGCCCAGGCGAGGCCGGCAGCTCGTCCGAAGAGGCGCGCGCTCCGGCCTCCGCGGAGCACGGCGAACGTCGCGAGCACCGCGGCGCCGATGAGCCAACCCGGTCGATGCGGCAAGAGGTCCGGGGATCCGGGAACGCGGTCGAAGATCTCGAGCATGCGCACGGTCGCCCGCGCGGGGATCTCGAGACACAGCTCGGGAACCAGCGCCGGCGCCGCGATCCAGGCCCAGCCGGCGACGAGCATCCACAGCACGGGCAGGACGAGCAGCGCGGTCGCGACGATCCCGATCGGGCTCCACTCGCCGAAGCGCGACCACGTGAACGGCAGCGTCGCGAGCACCGCGGCCGCGGACGCCGACAGCGCCGTGATCGCGCCGTCGATCGCGCGCTGCAAGGGAATCCGCCACAGCGGCGAGCGCGCGCGGCCGAGCGCGTCGACCGCGTCGATGCGCGCGCGGCTCGGACACAGCGACCGGGCGAAGCCGGCGATCGGCGACGTGCCCACGATCAGACCCGCGGTCGCGGCGTACGAGAGCTGCACCGAGAGCGACGCGACCGACTCGGGGTGCGCCGCGCATTCGAGGATCAGCGCGAGCGACCACAGCGCGATCGAGTTCGCGCGCCGGCCCATCGCGATCGGATGGCCGCCGGCGTCGCGTGCGAACGGCCGCCCGCTGCGAACGCGCGGCGCGAGCTCGCCGAGCCCCCACGCGATCGCGGAGCGCACGACCGGCGCGCCGGCGCCCGCGAGCGGCACGAACAGCGCCAGGAGGAAGAGGCGCGGCGCGAGCGGACCCGGTCGCCATCGGCCCAGCGACAGCGCGCGCAGGATCGCGGATGCGAACGCGCCCAGCGGCCAGACGACGAGCATCGCGACGAGCGCGACCTGCAGGCCGCTGATCGCGAGCACGTGGTACGTCCCCGTGCGCACGAAGAGGTCGGGGACGCCGTCGGGAAGCGAGCGCGTGTCGCCGAAGAGCAGCGCCGCGAGGAGGCTCCCGGTGAGTCGATCGCGCAGCGCGAGCGCTCGATCGATGCACGCGCGGCGCAGGTCCGCGAGCGCGCTCGCGATCGGCGCGCCGATCGTCCGTGGCGGCGGCGCGAGTCGCACGATCTCGTCCGCGTGCAGAAGGACGGGTGGGAGGATTCCGCGAACCGCGTTCGGACCCGCGACCGGCCCGCGCGCCGGCGCGGCGACCGGCTCGTGCGACACGACGGCGACGAGCTCGCCGTCCGCGATCGCGCCCGCGGGGATCACGTAGCGCGTGCGTGCGCCGGAGAGCTCGCCCAGCTCGTCCTCGCCGAAGGAGCCGAGCGCCGACCAGCGTCCGACGTGCGCTCCGTCGGCGCGCGTGGCATCGCCGAGCGCGTGCGCGCCGTGGAGCGCCGCGGCGCTCGCGAGGACGATCCCGAGCGACACGCGTTGCAGCGACGCGCGGAGGCGGGTCGGCTGCACGAGCGACGTCGCGACCACCACGCCGACGGCGAGGATCAACGCGACCGCGCATCCCGCCGCGACCGACGGCTCCGTTGCGCCGAGGTACGCCCCGGCGTAGACCGCCGCGGCCGTCCAGAGGACCGGCGGCGCCTTCGGGGTTTCGGGAGAGTCCGCGGAAGCGCCCACGCCGCGATCGGACGAGCGCACGCGTCACCGGTTGCACGCGGCGGCGCGATTCCGCTTGGAACGCGCTCCGTGCGCCGCGCAGAATGCCGCGCGCATGGGCTCGCCCACCGCGCACCACGCGCTGTTCCCCGGCAGCTTCGATCCGTTCACGCTCGGCCACCTGGACCTCGCGCGGCGCGCGACAGCGCTCTTCGGGCGCGTGACGATCGCCGTGGCGGCGAACCCCGACAAGAAGGCGCTCTTCGACGCGAAGGAGCGCGTGGCCCTGGCGCGCGCGGCGACGCGGGGCCTGGCCGGGATCGCGGTCGCCGAGATCGACGGCCTCGTGGTGCACGCCTGCCAGGCGCTCGAGGCCGACGTCATCGTCCGCGGCGTGCGCAGCGGAACCGACTTCGATTTCGAGGTTCAAATGGCGAGGTGCAATCGCGACATGTTGCCCTCGGTCGAGACCGTGCTGCTCGTGCCGAGCCCGGCGCACGCGCACATCTCGAGCACGCTCGTGCGCCAGATCGCGTCGATGGGCGGCGACGCGTCGCCGTTCGTCCCGCCCGCGGTCGCCGACGTGCTGCGCGCGCGCTTTCCCCGCAAGACATGAAGACCATGCCTGACATCCAACGTGTCGTCACGACGTCCGCTCCCGCCGCGATCGGTCCGTACAGCCAAGCCGTGAAGAGCGGCGGATTCGTGTACTGCTCGGGCCAGATCGCGCTCGATCCCAAGACCGGCCAGTTCGCCGGCGGCGACGTGAAGCAGCAAACCGAGCGCGTGCTCGAGAACCTGAAGGGCGTGCTGCAGGCCGCCGGCTCCGACTTCGCGCGCGTCCTCAAGTGCACGGTCTACTTGAAGAACATCTCCGACTTCGCGGCGATGAACGAGGTCTACGGCCGCTACTTCCCGAGCGATCGCCCGCCAGCGCGCGCGACCGTCGGCGTGTCGGAGCTCCCGCGGGGTGCTCTCGTAGAGATCGATTGCACGGCGCTCGTGTGAGCTTCTGGAGGACGGTCCGCCCGCGCGAGTGGCTCGCGCTCGCGCTCCTCGTCGCGGTCGCGTTCGTCCTGCGCACGCGCGACATCGGCGCGTTCCGGCTCAGCCCCGACGACGGCAACTACCTGTGGTCGGCGCGCGCGCAGACGCTCGAGCGCGGGTTCGATCCGTCGCGGTGGATCTCCGACGACGTCGCGTGGATCGGAGAGCTCGTCCACGGCAACACGCAGGGCGACATCTACCCGCACTCGTACCTGCATCAGTGGGTCGCGCGGTGCCTGTACCGACTCGGGCTCGACTCGGTCGACGCGCTGCGGATGAACTCGGCGATCTTCGGGACGGCGAGCGTGCTCGCTCTCTTCTGGATGATCGCGTCGAGCTTTCCCGCGCGCCGGTGGCAGGCGCTGCTCGCGGCGGCGCTGCTCGCCGTGCAGCCGGCGCACGTGTGGTACAGCCGCACCGGATGGGGCGTGATCGGGTGCACGTTCTTCCTGCTCGTGTACACCGTGCTCGGTTGGCGGCTGATCCATCTGCAAGAAGGCGAGCGCGGCGCCGTGAGACTCGGCGTCTGGATGGCGATCACGAGCATCCTCGCCTGGGGCTACCACGAGATGATCGCGCCGTTCGTGGTGACGACGGCGGTGTGCGTCTTCCTGTGGCGCGGCGCGCGCTCGCGCGCGACGTGGGTCTTCGTCGCCAGCGCCGTTCCCGTCGGTCTCTTCACGATCGGCCTCTACTTCTTCAGCGACTTCGCGCACGAGCACTGGTTCAAGGCGGACGCTACGCCTTATTGGCGGCAGCGGTGGGATAACACAATCGTGCACTTCGCGACACGTCAGCGCGTGGATCGCTTGCTGACGTGGCCGCTGATCGCCGCGGCGATGTTCGGCGCGGTCGCGGCGTGGCGCGAGTCGCCGCGTTTCGTCCGGTACCTCGCGCTGCAGCACGGTGGCGCGACCGCGCTGCTCTTCTTCCTCTACCAGGATCCGTTCCTCGTCCGCATCTACCTGCCGCTCCTCACCCTCGTCACGTGGCTCGCCGCGGAGGGCCTCGTGTCCGTCGGCCGCGAGATCGCCGCGCGCGGGCTCAAGCGCTTCGCGGTCGCGCTGCCTCTCGCGGCGGTCGTGCACATGGGCCTGATGTCGTGGGTGAGCCTCTTCGGCGCGCTCGATCACCCGATGTTCAATCGGTACCTCTACATGTCGGATCCGGGAGTCCTGCTCGAGCCGCGCCACGTCGACGACCATCTGACCGCGTACTTGAAAGAGCACATGGAGCCCGGCGAGCGCGTGCTCACGTACGCCGACAAGAGCCCGATCTTCCGCTTGCTCGACGCGGGCATTCCCTCGCGCGAGTTCGCGT
Source organism: uncultured Planctomycetaceae bacterium (assembly GCA_964592795.1). Classification (GTDB taxonomy): domain Bacteria; phylum Planctomycetota; class UBA1135; order UBA1135; genus JANLUN01. The sequence goes on from CAZQHA010000051.1 coordinate 10,954, forward strand.
TCGACGGGGAGCCGTCGACGTGGCCGGAATGGCTGCTGGCCCCGGTCAAGCTCATGCAGCGTGACGAGTACGTCTTCGTCGACAAGGACCTCGCCGGCCGCGTGGGACTCTACCGCAAGCGGTGAGGTAGGCTTTCGACCGTGTCACGCGCCACTCGCATCCTCACGATCCTCATCGCGGTGTTCGCGGCCATTGCGTTCGTGCGCTACGTGACTCGCGATCGTACGAACGGCGGTCACGCGACGGAGCGCGTGCGCGTCGTGCCGCCGGGCGGGCCCGAGGACGTCCTCGTGGAGATCCAGCGATCCCGGCGCATGGAGTCGCGGATCACGTCCGACGTGCGCGACGCGTGGACGCAGCCGGTGCACGGCACGTCGTCGTTCGAGGTCCCCATCGCCCGCCGCGGGAACGTCGTGATCGCGACCGCGTTCACGATCTCGTCCACGGAGCCGATCCCGGCGGGCAACATCACGTACGCGCTCGAGCTCCTGTCGGACGACCGCAGCCTCCTCCGCGTGAACGCGAGCTCGACGCTCGCCGACGCGGCCGCGCAGTGGAACTCGTTCCGATTGCCCACGAGGATCGAGGAGAGCGCCGCGCGCCTCGTCTTCACGTGCGACGTCGCGCCCGCGGACGGCGTCACGCTCGCGCCGGGGCAACTGAAGGCGTGCTGGAGCGTGCCCGAGATCACCGGCGAACGCCTCGACGGTCCGAACCTGCTCGTGATCTCGATCGACACGCTGCGCGCCGATCGCCTGGGCTGCTACGGCTACGCGCGCGGAACGTCGCCGAACCTCGACAAGTTCCTCGCGCGCGGCGCCGTGTTCGAGCACGCGATCTCGGCCGCGCCCTGGACGTTGCCCTCGTACGCGTCGCTCTTCACGGGCCTCTATCCCGCGTCGCACCGCGCCGGCGTCGTCACGGGCCGCGAGAAGCTGTGGGGGAGGGACGAGATCGCGCAGGGCAAGGGACAAAAGATCAGCGAGACGCTCCGCGCGGACGTGCCGACGCTGGCGGCGCTCCTGAAGGACGCGGGCTGGCGCACGGCCGCGTTCTACAACAATCCGTTCATCGACCCCGTGCGGAAGATCGACCGTGGGTTCGAGCAGTACACGGGGTATCAGTACAACGCGTCGTCGGGGGTGGACCTCGCGCAGAAGTGGATCGACGCGCACTCGTCGAGCCGGTGGTTCCTCTTCCTGCACTTGATCGATCCGCACCACCCGTATGCGCCGCCCGCGCCGTACGACGAGCGGTTCGCCGGACTCTCGGTCGAGCCGATCCCCGACTGGCTGCCGGATCGCGCGGCTCTCGTCGCGGGTCCCGTCGGAGCCGAAACGAAGAAGCACCTCAGCGACCTCTACGACGGCGAGATCGCGTTCGCCGACGCGCAGCTCGGCCGGTTGTTCGACGCGCTCGAGAAGTCCGGCGAGCTCGCGCGCACGCTCGTCGTGTTCCACTCCGACCACGGCGAGGAGTTCTGGGAGCACGGCGGCTTCGAGCACGGGCACGCGCTCCACGAGGAGCTGCTGCGCGTGCCGCTCGCGATCGTGTTCCCGCCGCGGTTGAACGGCGGCATGCGCATCCCTTCGCGCGTGCGCACCGTCGACGTGTTCCCGACCGTGCTCGAGCTCTTGGGTCTCCCGGTTCCCGAGAAGATCGATGGGCAGAGCCTCTTGCCGCTCTTCGACACGGAAGCGCCCGAGGCGCGCGACGCGCTGTCGGAGGGGATCCTGTGGGGCGATCGCGAGATCAAGTCGTACGCGCGCAGCACGCTGAAGCTCGTCGCGTCGGGAAGCGCGGACGATCGGCTCTTCGATTTCGAGCGCGACCCCGAGGAGCGCGAGAACGTCGCGGCGGTGCCGACGTACGCCGAGCCCGTGAAGGCGATCCGCGCGCTGCTCGAGGAGCGCCACGCGCGCACGCAGGCCATCGTGCCCTCGAAGGGCCCCGGCGAATTGACCGCCGAGGACATCCAGCGGCTCAAGAACCTGGGATACCTCGGCGAGGACGACGAATAGCGGCCAGAATCTCCTCGGCCCCGTAACGCGAGCGTGCCGCGTGCCGTAGGAGGGGGCGTTCTCGGCCACAACCACAAGGGGTTCCCATGCAGAAGCTCTCACTGATCGTCGCCGGCACCGTCCTCTTGGCTCCGCACGCGCGGGCGGATGTCCTGCACAAGAGCCGCGTGCCCGCCGGCGCGCGCTGGATCGCGCACGTCGACATCGAGCGGCTCCTCGGCTCCGAGCTCTTCACGGCCATCAAGAACGAGTCGGGCGCCGACTTCGAGATTGGTCTCGACGACATCGACGAGCTGTGCGGCCTCAACCCGATGACCGACATCAAGTCGGTCACGTTCTTCAGCACGAACGAATCCGACGAGCACACGGTCGGCGTGATCACGATCAGCTCGAACGTCGACAACGCGCTCGCGTGCTTCCAGCGCGAGGAGGGCTACCACACGCTGCAAGTCGGCGCGCGCACGCTGCACTCTTGGTCGAAGGGAGTGGAAGGCGACTCGAGCGGCGCGCAGTACGGCTACATCCTGCCGATCGCGGGCAGCACGGACCGGATCGCGCTCGTGGCGGGCAAGCCCGACGCGTTGATCGAATGCGCCGAGGTGATCGAGAACGGAGCGCCGAGCCTCGCGAGCTCCGCGAATCCGAACCTCAGCGCCTCGCCGAGCACGGGCTCGATCCTGTTCGCGGCGGCGGGAGAGCCGCTGGCGCGCCTCGCCGACATCCCGCCCGCGTCCGCGATCGTGAAGATGGCGCAGGCGTGGACGTTCGAGGTGGGCGAGGTGCGACACTCGCTCTACGCCGACTTGTGGATCAAGACGTCGACGAGCGAGGAGGCGACGCAGGTCCAGCAGATCCTGCAAGGCGCGACCGCGATGCTCAGCCTCCTGGCCAACGATCCCGCGATCCGACCCAACGTCCAGTCGCTGATGTCCGCGCTCCAGTTCAACGCGAACGGCAACCAGATGACCGCGCAGTTCCGCTACAACGTGCAGGAGCTGCTCGGACTCCTCAAGGCGCTCGACCACCACGACGGCGACGAGTCGGACGAGGACGGCGGCGAGCACGTCCGCAAGGAGAAGAAGGTCCGCCACGAGAAGAAAGTCCGCCTCGGCGACGAGAAATAACCCGGCGACGCGCGCGTTGCGCTCGCCCACGTCGAACATGGCGGAATCCTCGAGCCGGCTCGATCCCAGGGAGCTCGCACTGCAAGCGCAGTCGGGCTCCCGCGCCGCTTTCGCGAAGCTCGTCGAGCGCTACGAGGCGCCGCTCTTCCACTTCCTCGCGCTGCGCTCGAACAGCCGCGCGGAAGCCGAGGAGCTCGTCCAGGAGACCTTCTTGCGCGCGTGGCTCAAGATCGATCGCTACAACGACGAATGGCGGTTCTCGACGTGGCTCTTCGCGCTCGGACGCCGCATCGCGGCGAGCGAGCGCCGGCGCAATCGCGTGAACGAGACCGGACCGAGCGAGCTCGAGGATCTGCCGGTCGCGGCCGATCCGGCCGGAGGACTCGTCGCGCGCGAGGACCGCGCGCAAGTGTGGTCCGTCGCGGAGCGCCATCTGACGCGCGAGCAGTGCTCCGCGCTGTGGCTCCGGTACGGGGAGGACCTCTCGCTCGACGAGATCGCGCGCGTGCTCGGCAAGAGCTCGGTGGGCGCGCGCGTGCTCTTGTTCCGCGCGCGGGCCAAGCTTGCGCCTCTCTTGGGCGCGGTCCACGATATGACGTCTCACGGCATCCGTTCTCGAGAGAGCACGGGACGCGAGCCGTTGACGGGAGAAACGACGTGAACCCGCTCTTCGATCGACAAGCCCACGAACGAGTCGAGGCCGCGCTGCGCCACGGGGCTCCGAGCTGGCGGCGCGCGCCGTCCGCGGACCTCCGCGAGCGCATCGAGTCGTCGA
>CAZQHA010000052.1:0-14733 GCA_964592795.1 uncultured Planctomycetaceae bacterium
GTCCGGCGTCGGAAGGCCCGCGAGTCCGGCCACGGCACGAATCGCGATCTCCTCCTCGCGGCTGCGCGCGGACAAGCTGTACGCGCCGGGCACGTCCATGAGCTCGACGACCGTGCGGCTGGGCAGCTCGAGCGAGCCGCTATGGCTCTCGACGGTCACGCCCGGATAGTTGCTGACCTTGAGGTCCGAGCCGGTCAGCCGGTTGAAGAGCGTCGTCTTCCCGGTGTTCGGATTCCCGGCGACGGCGATGAGCGGACACTTCTGGGCCGCCTGAGGTGCCGCAGTCATCACCGCACGCGGAAGCGCAGGTCGAGAGCCTCGCTGCGGCGCAAGCTGATGTGAGCTCCGCGGACCTCGAACTCGACGAGATCGCCGATGTCGACGCGCCGCACCAGGCGGATCGGCGTCCCCGGAAGGAAACCGAGCTCCATGAGGCGCCTCTGGAAGGCGCGTTCACCGCCGACGTGCACCAGCTCGGCGGTCTGGCCGGGGAGTAGTTCGTGGACGCCGCTCATGGGCTGGGAAGATGAGACCGAATCGCAAGATTACCACCGTCCGTCGGCGCCGGCCATTCCGCCTGGTCCGAGGGGCCGCACCGGGCGCCGCGGTCCGTCGCGCCGGCCCGCTGTCGGGCTGCTAGGATCCGCGCGTGAGCCACTCCCGAACGCTCCCAGGAGGCGCCGTGCGTGATGCCAAGGAAGTCGCCGGCCGGAAGGCCGCCGAGTTCGTCGAGGACGGAATGGTGCTGGGACTGGGGACCGGCTCGACGGTGTTTCACACGTTGGTGCGGTTGGGGGAGCGCATCCGCGACGAGGGGTTGCGCGTGCGCGGCGTGCCGACGTCGAACGACACGCAGGAGAAGGCGACTCGCCTCGGCATCCCGCTCGTCGACTTGGACTTGGTGAGCGAGCTCGACCTCACGATCGACGGCGCGGACGAGATCGACGGACGTTTCGACATGATCAAAGGCGGCGGAGGCGCGCTCCTGCGCGAGAAGGTCGTCGCGTCGATCAGCCGGCGCGAGGTGATCGTCGTCGGCCAGGCGAAGGTCGTATCGCGGCTTGGCACCACGTTCGCGCTGCCGGTCGAGGTCGTGCCGTTCGCGCTTCGGACGGTCGAGCGCGCGCTCCGGAGGCTCGGCTGCGAGCCCGCACCGCGCAAGCGCGACGGACGCGCGTACACGACCGACAACGGCAACTCGATCCTCGATTGTCGCTTCCCGCACGGGATCGCAGACGCGGCGGCGCTCGAGCGAGAGATCGCTCGGATCCCGGGCGTGGTCGAGAGCGGGCTCTTCATCGGGCTCGCGCATTCGCTGGTCATCGGTCGCGACGACGGAAGCGTCGAGGTCCGGCACAAGCCGTCGTGACGTCGCGCGCGCTGCGCGAGATCCGTGCGAATGAAAGGACGCGAGCGCGTGAGTCGGCTCACGCGCCCGCGTCGATTCGAGATCGCCCGTCGAGCGGGCCGTTCGATCAGAGCGACTGGATGTACTCGAGGATCGAGACCAGGTCTTGCTCGACCGTGCCCGGCGTGCTCTGCAGCGTCAGCTGCACCTTCGAGACGCCCGGCACGAAGTTCTGGTGACCACGGATGTCGTGCTCACCGTTGAAGATCTTGTTCAGCCCCGGATACGGCGGCTGCAGCGGGAACGCCGGGCTGCCGTAGATCGGGCTGAGCGCTTGAGCTTCCGGATCCAGCAGCGCACGCAGCGTGTACGTGGAGTGGTCGTGGAAGTACGGCGGGCTCGCGAAGGCGCCGAGCTTCTGCGGGATCGAGAACTTGTCGCCCGGACGGCCGAAGATCCGCGTGAAGGTCAGCGGATCGCAGTTCGTCTCCGTGTTCGGATCACACGGGCAGTTGTAGCTGTTCGGGTCGTCGCGTTGGAACCCGTCGTCCTTGTCGACGTTCATGATCGCGTACGTTTCGAGGTCGTTGTAACCGTCGAGGTTGCGATCGGGGTCGGGGATCGTGTCGAAGTCCATGTCGACGTTCGCGCCCGTGTTCACGTTGCGAATGTTGGGCGCCACGACGTTCTCGCGCAGCGAGAAGCAGCCCGGATCCAGCGCCGCCAGGTTCTCCCCGCTCGTGAGCGCGGGGTTGACGAAGTCGAGCGTGTAGAAGCGCGGTCCGGGCCACAAGCCCGGGTTCGTCTCGACGTCCGGGTGGCAGGCCGCGCAACCGGCGTGACGCAGCGTCGGGTTGAGACCCGTGTCGTTCAACCCGAAATACAGGTCCCGACCCAGCGCCGCCGCCGGGTTGTAGGCGCCGGTGACCGGGTGCAGGTTCGGGTTGAGCGGGAACGCCAACACTTCGTGGAAGTCGGTGAGGGCCTGCTGCTCGACGTCGGTGAAGACGCCGGTTCCGCCGTTCTCGCCGCCGAACATGGGACCGGTCTCGCCGTTGTTCAGGCGAACGCCCTTCCACAGGATGAGGCCCGTTCCCACCGTGCCGCCGTACATCGGCATCGTGCTGCGCGGTCCGTTGCCCCGCTGCCACACGTTGCCGTCTTCGCCGCCTTCGAAGTGGCAGGATCCGCACGAGTTGTTGAAGTTGCCGGCGGTCTGCGGGCGCGACGCGTCCTCGAAGATCTCTTGGCCGCGGCGTTCCGAGAGCGTCATGGCATCCGGTCCGCTGTGCGTGGAGATCTGCGTGTTCGAGAGCGAGTGCACGGTGCCCGTCAACCAGTCGACGCGCAGCACCGAGAGCGTGCGCGTCGCCTCGTTGATGATGAAGAGCTTCGCGTCGTCGTTGTTCGGCGTGCTCGGGTCCGGAGTGATCGCCATGCCGAGCGGCAGGTCGCCCATCGGCGTCGACGTGTCGAGACCGACGCGCGGCGCGAAGCCGAAGCGCGGCGGGAACACGGTCATGAGCTCCATGTTGCTGCCGTTGACCTTGTAGACGAACACGTCTTCCGAGCCGCGGTTCAGCATGATCGCGCGGTCGCCGGCCGGGTTGAACAGGACGCGGCCGGGGTGGCCGGCGCGGTGTCCCATGTTGTTCTGCCCGTAGCCTTGCGGGTTGATCACGAAGCGCAGGCCGGTGCTGAGCGTCTGCTCGTTCGTCGGGTGCGTGATCAGCGCTTGCGCGATGAAGACCACGCCGTGGAGCGTCGCCGAGTTGCCGATGCGCATCGTCGCGGTGTTGCCGATGATCGGAACTTGGAAGCGCGGCGTGACCAGGAGGTTGCCGGCGTTGCCGAACGGCTGGTTGATCTTCGTCTTGCCGATCAAGACGACGCCCGTGTCACCGGGCTGCATGCCGTCGATGACGAAGTCCGCGCTCGATCCGGGGACCGGCGCGCCGTCGCCGCCGAGGATGATGATGTTGCCGGCGGAGGTCTTCTTGCCGCGGCCGAACGGAATGTACGCCGCCGGATTCGACGGATCCGAGAGCTCGTGGTGAAGACGATTCGACGCGTCGCCGAGCTGGCCGAACGTGTTGAGCGTCGTGTCGACCATCGTCAGCGCCGGGTACACGCGGTTCGCGAACGCACCCGGGAAGCCCGGACCGAAGTCGAAGTTCACGTCGTGGTTGACGTTGTGAAGGACGTGCGGGATCAGCGCGCGGGTGCCGTCCGGCGAAAGCGCGATGTCTTCGAGGAAGCGCGGCTTGCCCTGGCTCTGGATGGTCTGGACCGGCGTGGGGTTGAAGACCGGGTCGAACGGGTAATCGTCGGTTTGGATCTTCGTCAGCTGCACGACGTTCGTCGGGATTCCGTTGACGTCGAGCGTGAGCTGGAGGACCGAGACGTACGACGACTTGTGGTGCGTCACGTAGATGCGCTGGCTGTCCGAGCGGATCACGAAGCCGCGCGGGTCACCCGCGTCCGCGATGCCGTCGCGATTGGCGTCCGCATCCGCCATGGTGAACGGGAACGGGATCAGGTTCAGGTTGCGCAGGTACTGGAAGTCGTAGACCTGCGCGAAGCTCACCGCGTCGATGAACTTCATCGTGCCCGAGCGCATGCCGCTCACGACGAAGAACTTGCCGTTCGGAGCCAGCGCCACGCCGTAGGGCTCGACGCCGAGATTCGTCAGGGTCGTCGTGACCGCGAACGTCGCGGTGTTGATGACGCTGACCGATCCGCGGAGCTCCGTCCCGGTGAACGGCGTGACGAAATTCTTGTCGACGGGGATGTCGCCGCGTTGATTGGCGACGAGGACGCGCGTGCCTGCCGCGTTGAACGCGAGCGAGCGCGGGTGAACGCCGACGGGAATCTCCGCGATCTTCGTCGCGGACGGGATGTCGATGACGGCGACAGTGCCGTTGTCACGGTTGCACACCCACACTCGGTTGGGGTTGCCGGGTTGCACGGCGACGGAGGACACCTGCGCGTGCTGCGCGCGAATCGGCGCTGTCAGCAGCGAGAGGCAGGTGACGACGGATGCGATTTGGAGGAACTTCATGTGCGGTGGAGTTGGGGCACGACCGGGACGCGCAATTCGGAAACACGCGTCGGGCTCTTCGCTGATGGGAATGTGAAACGCGGTTGCTTCTCGACGGAAAACGACGACACGGCACCGCCCCATTCCGGAGCGAGCCTTCGGGGCACGATCACACTGGATGATACCGCAGTACCGGAAATCCCGCCCTGCGGCGAGGGGATGAGACGCAGGCCAGGTGCCGCGAGTTCCTCTCGCCAAGAACCGGCTCGAGCTCTGGACGGGAATCGATTTCGGGAGGGCCTGGGGAGTCCTTTCCCATTCACGCGCGATCGCAATCTCGAGCGAAGCCGTGATTCCAACGCTATCCCCAGGGTCGCAACGACTTGCGGCCGACGCGCGTCGGTGGCACCGGCATTGCATAGCCGGCGCCGCAATGGAGATCTCAAACAGTCTCCGTTCCTTGGACGCAGTAACGGGGCGGTCGATCGGCACGGATCGGCCGCCCTCCCCTGCTCCATTCGTCGTTCCGACGCACGACCGCGCGCGCGCCGCGGAGCCGGAAACTAGCCCGAAATCCGAGCTGGACGGGCCCGGCGACGAAACGCGCGCCGATGGCAGTCGCGGTTTCGAACCGCATGCGGCCAGTGATCCGACTGAGCGCGAGCCTTCCGCGAGCGAGGCACCGGTCACGGCGGCGCCGACGACGATCGACGCGGATCCGAACGCAGGCCCGATCCAGCCGGCGTTCACGACCGTCGTACCGACGAGTTTGCCGGGCACTACCAATATGGTCGCGAAGCTTCCGGCCGTCCCGTCCGCGATTCCGGCGACGCGCGCCGCGAGCGGCGAACTCGGATCGATCCTCGCGGCGCTGCCGTCGGACGTGCAGCGTGCCGCGGCGGGAACTCCGAGCGAAGACACGACTGCTCCGTTGGAATCGATCGCGATCGCCGAAGGCGAGTGGATCGACGAGATCGAATTCACGAGCACCGAGGCCACGACGGATCGACGCGAGGCACGCGCGCCGGAGCCGACCGCCGATCGACTCGCGCCGACCCGCGCGACGCACGAGTCGCCGGCCACGGAGCATGCGCGGGAGGCGGCGCACGCACCGCGTGCGCAGGAAACCGATCGCGCGGCCGAGATCCTGAAGCAGATCCGACTGCGTCTCTCGCCCGAGCTGCGCCAAGCGACGATCCACCTGGCGCCGCCGGAGCTCGGAAGGCTCTCGATCCAATTGACGCTCGAGGACCGGCGGCTCTTTGCGGCGGTGCGCATCGAGAAGCGCGAGACGCTCGAAGTGCTCGGCCGGCACCTGCCCGAGCTGCGCGCCGCGCTCGCGTCGCACGGCATCGAAGCGGAGCAGTTCGAGTTCGCGCTCGGATTCCAGAACGATCCGAACACGCACTCCGACGCGCGCGATGGCGAGCGCTCGCGGTCCGCCGAGCCCGTCTCGCGACCGGAAGCGCATTCCGTGCGCGAGGAAACACTCATGCGCGCGCTCGCATCGGCGAGCGGCGTCGACCTCTACGCCTGAACGCAAGGGACCCAGCCATGAACGTGACCGGTACGAGCGCCACCGACCCGATCTCGACTCCAGGAGGAACCGCGACCTCGTCGCCCGGCTCGCAGAAGCTCGGCAAGGACGCGTTCATGAACCTGCTCGTGACTCAGCTGAAGCACCAGGATCCGCTCGCGCCGACCGAGAACCAGGAGTTCATCGCGCAGCTGGCTCAGTTCTCCTCGCTCGAGGGCATCCAGGAGCTCAACGACAACCTGCTCGGGCTGGCGGTGCTGCAGCAGAGCAACGCATTGATGGCGCAGCTCACGCAGTCGAGCGACTTGATCGGGAAGACCGTCAAGTACGTCGACCCGAACACGAACGTCGAGTCGAGCGGCGACGTGACGTCGGTGAAGATCAAGGACGGCATCGCCGTGTTGAACATCGGGAACAAGGACATCCCGCTCGGCAACGTGACCGAGGTGCTCGCACCGAGCGAGACGAACGACGGCTCATCCAGCGATTCGGGAACCTAGGAAGGAATCGAAGACGACCATGGCAAGCGCACTCTACTCCGGCCTCAGCGGCATGCAGGCTCACCAGAGCTGGATCGATCTGATCGGTAACAACTTGGCGAACGCGAGCACGCCCGGCTTCAAGTCGTCGCAAGCGACGTTCGCGGACCAGTTCAGCCGCACGCTGCAGGCGGCGACGGGTCCGGGCTCGAACCGCGGCGGGCGCAATCCGATGCAAGTCGGCCTGGGCGTGCGCATGGCCGACACCGCGCGCAACTTCGCGCAAGGCGCGCTCACGAACACGGGACGCGTGTTCGATGTCGCGCTTCAAGGTCGCGGCTTCTTCGCGGTGTCGAACGGTCTCGCGAACTACTACTCGCGCGTCGGGACGTTCGGGCTCGACGCGTCGCGCTTCCTGGTCGATCAACGAACGGGCTACCAAGTGCTGAGCCCTGCGGGCCAAGCGATCCAGCTCGACACCGAGTCGCTGCTCCCGCCGCAGGCGACGACGACCGGCTCGCTCACCGGAAACTTGCCGAAGGTCGTCACGGGCCCGCTCCCCGAGGTGCTCACCGCGGCGTCGGGCTTCACGCATGGCGAGCCGGCGACGCTCGCGTCGAGCAACGCCGGTCCCTACACGATCCCCACGGGGGAGACGTGGACGATGAGGATCTCGGTCAGCGGCGGCGCCCCGCAGACGGTCAGCGTCACCAGCACGACCGGCACCGTGACGGCGGCCGACGTCGCCACGGCGATCGACGCGCTCGACGGAGTCACGGCCTCCGTGAACGGAGGCGGCGGGGTCGACATCGAGACCGAGCGCACGGGTGACGACGTGAGCCTGATCGTGCAGTCCGGCGCGAGCGGGAGCGACTTGGCGGGGCTCGTCGGCTTCGGAACGACGCTCGTCCGCGGCAGCGAGTCCGCGGTCACGTCGGCGACGACGCTCAACGACTTGCCCGCGAACGTGACCAACTACGCCGACGGCGACGAGATCCAGATCAGCGGCGTCGACGCCGACGGCACACCGATCAGCGCGACGTTCACGTACGGCGCCGCGAACGACGGGACGACCGTGGACGACCTCGTGAGCTTCCTCGACAACCTCTACACCGGCTCGACGGTCACGCTCGATGCGAGCGGCCGCATCGTCGTCGAAGCGGACACGCCGGGTGAGAGCGGGCTCGCGCTCGCGCTGACCGACGGCGCCTCGGCGACCGGCGCGACGCAGTGGGCGATGCACGCGCTCGCGGTCTCGACCGAAGGCACGGGTCCGGACGTCGTGACGACGTCGATGGAGGTCTTCGACCAAGCCGGAGTCGCGCACACGCTGACGCTCACGTTCGAGCGACAAGCCGACGCGTCGTGGACGGTCATCCCGACGCTGCCTTCGGGCGATGGGACGGTGCTGTCCGCGCCGATCACCGGCCTGCGTTTCAACGACGACGGCTCGCCGATCGCGCTCGCGCAGCTCGACACGTCGATCAGCCTCAGCATCACCGGCCAGACGGCCGTGCAGGCGGTCGAGCTCGACCTCGGCGAAGACGGCGCGTTCACCGGTCTGACGCAGTTCGGCGAGGACGGCCAGGTCGTCGTCACCGATCAGGATGGCTACGGCGCGGGCGAGCTCGCGGACCTCTCCGTCGACGCCGACGGGAGCATCCACGGCCTCTACTCGAACGGCGAGAGCCGCCAGCTGGGCGCGATGGGCGTCGCGACGTTCATCAACCCGGAAGGTCTGACGCACGTCGGCGACAATCTCTACGCGCAGAGCCTGAACAGCGGGGCGGTGAGTCTCGGCGCGGGCGAGACGAGCGGCGCGGGACGCGTCGTCGGGGGAGCTCTCGAGAACTCCAACGTCGACACGGCCGAGCAGTTCGTGCACCTGATCGAAGCGCAGCGGGGGTTCCAGGCCAATGCGCGGGTGATCACGGCGCAGAATGAAGTGCTGCGCGATGTCGTCAACTTGATCTGAACCAACCTCCAGCCGTAGGAGGCAACGCGCGACGCCTTGCCTGACTGGGGCAACGAAGGAAGAGCGCACAAGACGACGAAGCGATTCCGCCGACTGCTGCGCGGGAATACCGCGGCGACCTGAGAGCCGCTGAGCGCAGCAGCCGGCGGTTAAGTTGGAAGAGAAGAGAAGAGAAGAGAAGAGAAGAGAAGAGAAGACATGTCTTGTCTTCTCTTCCTGTTTAACCGCCGGCTGCGTTGCTCAGCGAGCTGCAGCTTGCCTTTGTTCTACCGCAACGCAGTCGGCGGAATCGCTTCGTCGTCTTGTGCGTTCCTAGCGCCTTCTTCGTGAATCTCGACGAGCGCCGTTGCGCCGCACCACTTCGGAAACGAACAACACTCCACGAAATCGTTTCCGGCGTTTCCTTCTGCGTCCAGCGCGCGAAGCGCGCTGAATACCGCGCCATTGCGCTTTTGGTGTGTGGCACCGCGCTTGCTCTGCCGCGGCCATGGATTCCGGTCTCTACAGCGGCGTGGCCGCGATGCGTGCAAGCGAACGACGTCTCGATGCGATCGCGGCGAACCTCGCGAACATCGACTCGCCTGCCTACAAGCGGCAGAACGCGGTCACGCATCAGTTCTCCGTCGGCGCCGGTGAGCGGCGTCACGACGCGATCGTCACCCGGAGCGAGGTCGACTTCGCGCAAGGCGAGCTCGCCCGAACGGGGAATCCGCTCGACCTCGCGCTCGAAGGCGACGGATTCTTCGTCGTCGAGACGCAAGGCGGCGAGGCGTACACGCGCAACGGATCCTTCAACGTCGACGGCCAAGGCGTGCTCCGCACGGCGGACGGACATCCGGTCGCGTGGGACGGCGGCCGCGGCAAGATCGACGGGGTCGGCGAAGAAGTGACGATCGACGGCGCCGGCGTCGTGCGACAGGGCTCGACGCAAGTCGGCAAGCTCCTGCTCGCCGACTTCGCCGATCGCAACGCGCTCGTCCAAGACCGCGAAGGGTACTACCACGCCGGGCGCGGCGCCGCGCGCAGCACGCCGACCGCCCTCGTGCATCAGGGCGCGATCGAGAAGTCGAACGCGTCCAGCATCGACGAGCTCGTCGAGATGATCCGCGTGCAGCGCAGCTTCGAGTCCGCCGCGAGCCTCGTCCGCAGCATCGACCAGTCGTACCGACGCTTGAACGCGCCGCGCTGAGAGTGCGCGCGCACACAGAGGAAGGAAACGCATGCAACGTGCCTTGCTGACCGCTGCCTCGGGCATGAAAGCCCAGCAGATGCAGGTCGACACGATCGCGAACAACATCGCCAACGCGAACACGGCCGGCTTCAAGAAGAGCGAGCTGTCGTTCCGCGCGCTCCTCTACCAGACCTACCGCGAGCCCGGCGCGGCGACCGGCGCCAATCAACGCAACCCGATCGGACTGCAGGTCGGAAGCGGCACCGAGATCTCGGGCGCGTCGAAGGTGTTCCGGCAAGGGGAGCTCGAGCCCACTTCGGGCACGTACGACATCGCGATCCAGGGCGAAGGCTTCTTCCGAATCCGCTTGCCGAGCGGCGAGTTCCGCTACACGCGCGACGGCGCGTTCCACCTCGACGGTCAAGGCACGATCGTCACCGCGGAGGGCTATGCGCTCGACACCGCGCCGACGATCGCGAACGACGTGGTCAGCATCACGATCGCGGAGGACGGCACGATCGAGACGCAGAACCAAGAAGGCGCGACGCCGACGAACGTCGGGCAGCTCAATCTCTTCCGCTTCCCCAATCCCAACGGGCTGAAGGCGGGCGGCGGCAACTTCCTCGTCGAGACCGGTTCGTCCGGCGCCGCGCAGCAAGCCATCCCCGGCGACACCGGCACCGGCATCCTGCGCCAGAGCTACCGCGAGCGCTCGAACGTGCAAGTCGTCGACGAGCTCGTGGCCCTGATCGTCGCGCAGCGCAACTACGAGGTGAACAGCCGCGCGATCAAGGTCAGCGACGAGATGCTCCAACAGGTCAACCAGCTGATCCGCTGAGGCGCGCACATGATGCTCACGCTCACACACCTTCTGTTCGCGGGCCTGACGGTCACGCTGCCCGCCGAGGCGCGCGTTCGCGGCGCCGAGTTCGCGCTCGGACAGGTCGCGTCGATCGAAGGCGACGACGCGGCGCTCGTGGAACGATTGCGCGTGCTCTCGATGGGGCACGCGCCCGCGCCGGGATACTCGCGCACGCTGCTGCGCTGGCAGCTCGAAGAGCGCGTCAGCCGCGAGCTCGCGGGAACGTCGGTCGTCTGGAGCGGCGCGAAGGCGTGCCGAGTGATCCCCGAGGTCGAGCGCGTGCCCGGCAGCGCGATCCAAAGCGCGGCCCACGAGGAGCTCGCGCGACTCTTCGGCGGGCGCGAGGTCACGATCCGCGCCGAAAGCGCGCTGCCCGACGTCGACGTGCCGCTCGGCACGAAGCCCTTCGACTTGCGCGCGTCGATCGACAAGCGGCAAGTGCGCGGCGGCGCGTGGTCGATCCCGGTGCAGATCCTCGTCGACGGTGCGCCGTACCAGACGGCGTGGGTTCCGTTCCAAGTCGAGCTCTTCGAGCGTGCGACCGTGCTCGTGCGCGACGTCCGGCGCGGCGAGCTGCTCGGCGCGCATCTGTTCGAGACGCGCCGCATGCGCGTCGTCGCTCAAGAGAGCAGCGCCTGGCTCACGGCCGACAAGCTGATCGGCGCGAGCGCGAGCCGCGACTTGTCCGCCGGCAGCGCGATCGTCGAGGCCGACGTCAAGCGCGCGATGCTCGTGCGACAAGGGGACACGATCGAGCTCTCCGTGAAGAAAGGCTCGATCACCGCGCGCGCGGCGGCGTCCGCGCTGCAGAGCGGCTCGATCGGCGATCGCGTGCGCGTGGCGACGGGTCCCGCGGGCCGCGCCGTGACCGCGGTCGTCACCGGCCGGGGCCGCGCCGAAGTCGATCTCACGTCCGACGTCTCCAGAGTGGAAAGCCATCCGTGATGCGCACATCCCATCGAATCCTGATCCTCGTCACCCTGCTCGTCGTGATCGCCGGCTCCGCGTTCGCGCAGCGCCGCGGCTCGATCTACGACCCCGACCAAGGTCCGTTCGGTCTCGTGGCGAACAAGACCGCGGCGCGCCTGGGCGATCTCGTCACGGTCGTGATCTCCGAGACGCAGGACGTCAAGAACGAGGAAAGCTCGGACCTGCAGCGCGAGACGGATCTGCGCTACGCGATCGAGAACTTCGACATCGCGCCGGACGCGTTCAACACGCTGCCGGCGCTGGAGGCGAACTCGAACGACGACTTCAAGGGCACGGCCAACTACAAGAAGAAGGGCACGTTCACCGCGCGCCTGACCGCGGTCGTCGTCGACACGCTGCCGAACGGAAACCTGGTCGTGAACGGCCGGCGCGAGATCCGGATCGATCAAGAGATCAAGGTGATCGAGTTCAGCGGCATCGTGCGCCGCTACGACATCCAGCCCGACAACACGATCACGTCGGAGCTCGTCGCGAACGCGAAGGTCGCGTACACGGGCACGGGCCCATTGACGAACAGCACGAACCGCTACGGCGTCGGCGGATGGCTGCACGACGCGATCGCGTGGATCTGGCCCTTCTGATCGGAGCTGACGACACACCATGCTGATCTCGCTCCTCCTCGCGAGCCTACAAGGCGCGCCTCAGACTCCCCCCGTCGCACCGGAAGTCGGCTTCTGGAGCTCCGGCGGCATCGAAGCGCCCGCGCAACCTTCGGGGACCGCGTCGAGCTCGACTTCGACGCGCACGCCGCGCGTCACGCCGGTCGCGGCCGCCGGTCACACCGGCCGCCTGTCGATTCCGATCGGCAGCGTCGTCGCCGTGCGCGGCCAAGAGGACAACACGGTGTTCGGGATCGGGCTCGTCACGGGCCTCGCGGGCACCGGCGACTCGGTCGAATCGGCGCGGCGGCTACTCTCGAATCTCCTGCTCACGCGCAACATCAACCTGGACCTCGGCTCGCTCTCGTCGAAGAACATCGCGGTCGTGCAAGTCGAGGCGACGTTGCCCGCGGGCATCAAGCCCGGCCGGCGCGTCGACGTGACGGTATCGGCGATCGGCGACGCGACGAGCCTCCAGGGCGGACTGCTCACGCTGACCGAGCTCTCGGACATCACCGGCCGCTTCGTCTACGCGACGGCGAGCGGCCCGGTGACGGTCGGCGGCTTCCAGGCCAGCGGCGACGGCGCGACCGCGACGAAGAACCACGTGACCGTCGGCACGCTGCCCGAAGGCGGCAAGGTCGAGCGCGAGGTGCCGACGGCGATCGTCAGCGATCACGGCTTCATCTACCTCGACGCGCGGCTCGGCCAGGATTCGCTCGGCAACATCGTGCGCGTCACCGACGCGGTCAACGATCTGTACCCGCAGGCCGCGGAGGCGATGGCCGACGGCAAGACGGTCAAGGTGCAGGTGCCCACCGATCTGCCGGAATCCGCGCACGCCGCGTACTTGCATTCGATCCTGCGCCAAGAGATCGAGTCGGAGAACCTCGCGCGCGTCATCGTGAACGAGCGCACCGGCGTGATCGTGATGGGCGGCGACGTGCGGCTCCGTCCGGGCGCGATCGCGCAGGGCGGCCTCACCGTCACGATCGCGGAGTCGCCGGAGGTGTCGCAGCCCGGGCCCTTGTCCGCGGGGTCGACGCAGGTGATGCCGCGCACCGCGCTCAACGTCGAGGAAGAGAACAACGCGCTCGTGATGGTGCCGGGCGCCGTGACGCTGCAAGAGGTCGTCGACGTGCTCAACGTGCTCGGCACGACGCCACGCGACCTGATCGGGATCCTGCAAGCGATGTCGCAAGGCGGCCTGCTCGTCGCCGAGATCCGGAGGATGTGACGTGGACGCCGGACGCATCACGACACCGATCGACGGCGCCCTGGTTGCACACATGGGCGCGAGCGATCCCGCCTCGCTCGCTCGACCCGGCTCGTCGCCGAAGGAAGCGGCGGCGAAGTTCGAGGCGCTTTTCGCGACGCTGCTCGTCAAGGAGATGCGCAAGGCGCTGCCCGAAGGCTTCTTCGGCCCCGACGCGAGCGGCGACATCTACGCCGGCTGGCTCGATCAGCACCTCGGCCAAGCGATCGCCGCGCGCGGCGACTTGGAGATCGCGCCGATGGTCGAGAAGAGCCTCGAGCGCAGGCTCGAAGCCGACGGAGGTGGCGCGTGACGAGCCTGCGCCAGCTCCTGCTCGAGCTCGAGTCGTACCTCCAGGAAGAGATCGATGCGCGCCGGCGCATGATCGACGTCGTCGCGCGCCAGGAGGGCGCGGTGAAGGACGGCCTCTCGGCCGACCTCGAGCGAGCGACGCGCGATCTCGAGCGCGAGCTCTCCGGACAAGTCGAGCGCGCGCGCCGGCGCGAGAAGATCCTCGCCGGCTTCGCGGCCGCGTGGGGCGTCGCGCCGAGCGTGTTGACCCTCTCGAGCATCGCGGAGCGCGTCGGTCCGGGCACCGAGAAGCTGCGCGCGCTGCGCGGCGAGCTGCGCGACGCGACCGCGTCGCTCGCGAAGCGCAACCGGCGCCTCGCGGCGCTGACGACGCTCTATCGCCGAGTGCTCGGCGACGTCATCGAGACGATCGTGAGCGGCGAGCAGGGCGCTCCGCTGAAGGACACGGGCACGCTCGTGAACGCGCGAGGCTGAGCATGGCGTCGCTGGCACTCAACATCGGGCTCAAGGCGCTGCTCGGCGCGCGCACCGGCCTCGACACGGTCGGCCACAACATCGCGAACGCGAACACGCCCGGCTACTCGCGCCAGCGCGTCGAGCTCTCCGCGTCGCCCTCGATCCTCCTGCGCGGCCTCGCGCTCGGCAACGGCGTCGACACCGACGAGATCCTGCGCACCGCGGACGCGCTCCTGCAGCGGCGTCTCGTCGCGCAGACCGGCGCGATCGCGCAGGTCGAAGCGCGCCTCGCGGGCATGTCGCAGATCGAATCGCTGCTCGGCGAACCCGGCGACAACGGGCTCGCCGAGCTCCTGAAGTCGTTCGGCACGAGTTTGGGCGGCCTCGCGGCGAGCCCGGACGACGCGGCGCTCGCGAGCGGCGCGGTGCAGTCGTCGCTGAGCCTCACCGCGCGCCTGAACGAGCTGGCGTCGAGCCTCGTCACCGCGCGCCAGGACAACGGCGCGGCGGTGCGCGACTCGGTGCGCCAGATCAACACGCTGGCATCCCAGGTGTCGAAGCTGAACACCGAGATCGCGACGTTCGAGAAGAACGGCGTCGCGGCCAACGACCTGCGCGACCAGCGCGACGAGGTCCTGAAGGCGCTGGCCGGCTCCGCGGCGATCACCTACTCGGAGCGAGCGAGCGGCGCGGTCACGGTGCACATGAA
>CAZQHA010000053.1:0-14658 GCA_964592795.1 uncultured Planctomycetaceae bacterium
ATCAGCGAGCGCATGCGCTCGCAGATCCGCTCGTACGGCGCCGCGTCGCGCAACGCGCAGGACGGCATCAGCCTCGTGCAGACCGCCGAAGGCGCGCTGAACGAGTCGAGCAACATCCTGAACCGGATGCGCGAGCTCGCGATCCAAGCGTCGAACGGCACGCTGTCGAGCGCCGACCGCGCCACGATCGACACGGAAGTGCAGTCGCTGATCGCCGAGCTGGACCGCATCGCGGATTCGGCGGACTTCAACGGCGTGAACCTGCTCGACGGCTCGGCGACGACCGCGGCGATCCAAGTCGGCATCAACGACGGCGACACGATCGAAGTGACGTTGCAGGACGGCACGGCGGGAACGCTGGGCGTCGACACGGTCACGACCGACACGGCGGCGAACGCCAGCTCGGCGCTCGCGGACATCGACACCGCGATCGAGACCTTGAACACCGCGCGCGGCTCGCTCGGTGCCGCTCAAAACCGTCTGACGAGCGCTTTCGCGAGCATCCAGAACTCGCGCGAGAACCTGTCGGCCGCCGAGAGCCGCATCCGCGACGTCGACGTCGCGATGGAGACGGCGGACTTGACCCGCAACTCGATCATGCAGCAAGCCGCTGTGTCGGTCCTGTCGCAGGCCAACGTCCAGCCGCAGCTCGCGCTGAGCCTGCTGCAAGGTTGATCCACGCCTAGCGCGTGAACGAACGAGGGAGCTCCGTCTCGGACGGGGCTCCCTCGGTTCTTTCTCCGGAGAGTCGAAGACCTGCCGGTCTGCGCAACGAACGAGAGAGCGCCGCGAGCGCGGCGCTCTCCCATTCGGCGAGCTCTCGGTTCAAGCGCGCTTCGACGCGCGCCGAATCACGGTCCCGTCGGAGGCACGAACGCCGGGTCGTCCGTGATCACGATGCGGTCGATCGCGGCTCCGTCCTCGCGGTGCTTGATCCTCAGCGTGTGAGCGCCCGCGGTGAGGTTGTAGCGAATCGGGTCCTGGCCCGCCGAGTTGTTCACGGCGTCCCAGAGGAGCATCGGAGTGGCCGGACGCTGCATGGTCCAGACGGTGTACTGACCGTTGTCCATGCGGACCCAGCAGGTGTCGTCGTTCGCGTTCGCGGCGTACTCCCGCACCCACACCGTGTAGAGGCCGGTGCGCGGGACGGAGAAGTTGTAAGTCGCGAGGCCGCCCGTGCCGCCCGAGGACGTCACGTTGCCGGTTCCGTTCGGCGTGATGATGTACTTGCCGCCCGAAGCGATCGCCGCGGCGTTCTTCACCACCATCGGCGCGGTGATCGTTCCCGATTCCGCTTCGATGTACTTGTACGTGTAGGCCAGACCGCTGTCCTTCGTCGTGATCGGGACGTCGTCGACGACCGTTCCCGCGAAGTCGGGGTCGTTGCTCTGCGCCGCGGCCGTGACGAGCTTGAGCTGCACGTCCCCGTCCACGACGTTGTCCTGCACGGGTGTGATCGTCACCTTCTGCGGCGTGCTCCAGTTCTGGGGCGTGAACACCAGCGACTGCGTCGAGATGGTCGCTTCGGTCGTGTCGCTGACCGAGAGACCGACCGTGACGTTCGCCGCCGGAGCCCGATCGAGCGAGATGTGCGCCGTCGCCGGCGTCCCGCCTTCGGTGACCGTGAGGCCCGCGCTCGGCAACGCCGAGACGTTGGCCGCGAGCTGCACGTGGAACGGCTCGATCGCGGGTCCGCCGTTCGCACCCACGGCCGGGATGACCTTGAAGTCGTCGGTCGCCGCGCCGTCGCCGCGGTCCGTGACGGAATCGGTGTCACCGGGGTGACCGTTCGGGATCCGCAGCTCGGGGTGATCGAACGGCGCCTTCTCGTAGCGCACGCGCTCGTCCGTCAGCGCCTTCAGGAACGCGACCAGCGCCGCCTTGCGCTCGGAGCTCATCCCGCCGATGCCGCCGACCTCGGGATCGAGATCGTCGATGTTGGCGTCGAAGAAGTGAGCGCCACCGGTATAGAAGTCGACGACTTGCTCGAGCGTCGAGAACCCCCCGTTGTGCATGTAGGGTCCGGTGAGCTCGACGTTGCGCAGGGTCGGCGTTCGGAACGCCCCGTGCACCGCGATGCGCTCGTTGACGCCGACCGGAGGTTGCAGGACGCCGCCGTCGACGTCTTGGCCAAGACGCGCGCGGGCCGCCAGTGCGAACGGTCCGAACGGTCCGACACCACCGTTGCCGGGGTCTTCGTTCGTCGGGCGAACGCCGATGTTGTAGAAGCCGTTGTCGTACACGGCCGGCCCGCGCACTTGACGCATCTTGAGGGTGCCGACGAAGCCACCGGCGACGAACACGGTGTAGTCGCCTCCCGGCAAGCCGGGGTGCTGCCACTCCATCCCGATCGTGAACCGCATGTTGCCCGCGGTGTCGTTCCGGAAGCGCAGCTCCGCCGTGAAGTTGATGCCCAGCGGGTCGGGCACGCCTGATCCGGTCGGCAGCACGATGCGCTCGTCGATCGGCGGGTCGAAGATCCCGACGTTCGTCGAAAAGTTGGCGAACCCGATCGCGAGCGGCGGGCCTGCTCCATTGGGCTGGCGAATCTCGACCAGCTTCGCGCGCGGATCGACGAGCAAGGGCACGTCCGTGGGATGCGGCGGTTCCGGCGGTTCTTCGGGGTCGACTTGGGCCGGATTGACCGGCGTGACGAGATCGATGCTGGCGGAGGCCACTCCGTCCTCCATCAGCATTCGCTCGAGCAGTCCTTCGGGGGGGACGAGTTGGCTGATCGCCGCGCCCGCGAATTCGGAGCCGGCGTGACAGGCGATGCACGCAGCCCGATTCATGAAGATGTCGAGGCCTTCCTTCTGCTGCAGCGTCAGCGCGTCGCTCGCCGATCCGCCTTCGCCGCCGCCGTCCTGGTACTGGTCGAACGGCGAGTCGTCCGACACGAGCGTCGACTCGTAGACGAGGATCGCGACGCCGAAGAAGAACGAGAAGTTCTTCTCCATCTGCGTGAAGCCGCCGAAGCTCGCGGGGTCGTTCGTGTAATCGCCGTCACCGTCCTGGTCCCACAGCTTGGTGTGGAAGGCCTGCTGGATGAGATCTCCGTACGTGAGCGTGTTCGGCAGGAGTCCGTTCGCCGGCGACGCGGACATCCCGCCGACGCGGCTGTCCTCGGGATGCACGAGCTGCGTGGCCAGCGGATTCACCGGCACCATCTTCTTGCCGATGTTGTCGCGGTCGCGGCCCGCGCCGGACATCTCGAAGTCGCTGACGATCGGCCCGACCGCCTGTGACGCCGTGGCGGCGTTGTTGAGCAGGACGCGCACGGGCTCCACGACGTTCGTGACGCTGTTCTTGATCAGGATCTTGGCGTCGGGGTCCGTGTCCCCGAAGGGATTTCGGCCGTTGAAGAAGTGGTTCGCGCGCCCGTCGTGGAAGAGCCGGTGAATGAAGATCGAGTTGATGACCGTCGGCGCGTTGCGCGGCTCGACGCGGCGCGTGTTGATTTCAGCGACGTTGAAGACCTCGTCGTCGACGATCGTGGTGTTGTCGACGCCGTTGCCCGGATTGACGCTGACGAAGTTCGAGCGGAACACCCCTTGGCTCGATACGCGGTCGGGAATGGAGTGCACCACTTCCGAGGCGTTGTCGTCGGGGACGAGCAATCGGTGGAACGGGAAATCGCCCGCGTTCAGCGTGTAGTTCGGCCCGCCAGCGCCCGTGAAGGTCTCATGGAACTGACCTCCTGGACCGGGTGCGATCTGATTCACGAAACGGTTGTCCGCTCCCGCGTGGTAGTGGCAGCTCGCGCACGCCATCACCCCGTCGCTGCCGAGCTGCATGTCCCAGAAGAGCAGGTATCCGAGCCGCTCGGCCGCTGCCATGTCGACGACGTAGTCGGCCAGGTCGTCGGGCAGAGGGACGGGGATCGTCTTGAGAGACGAGGGGACGACGGGCGGAGGCTCGTCCACGTGCTGGAACGCCATGGCCAGCGGCGCGGTCAGTGCCGCAAGGAGGCTCAGTGGCCATACAAATTGCCGGCAGTTCGAGCGGGAACGGAACGTCATGATGCAACCCCTGGGTGGATCCGTTTGTTGGCGAGCAATGACTGCGGCCGCGAGTGGTCGACGCGCAGCGCAGCGATGCCACATATTGACTAGAAACACCTAATTTCGAAAGAGGGTGTCACAGGGAAAACGGCCCTTCGTAACAGCGCCGCTTCTCGCTTCCCGTCCGAAGTTTCCCCAATGAGTCGGGGCCGGAGCATGAGCTCCGGCCCCGATCTCTAGCGACACGTCGACTGCTCGACGGACGCTCCCGAGAAGCGTTTCTCAGTCGGGATCGCCGAACGGACCGTCCGGAAGCAGATCGCCGTTGTCCTGCAGTCCAAGGGTGAACGGCGTCTCGGCGGCCATGTAAGGCCCGACGCGCTCGACCAAGAGGGCTTGGATCGCCGGATCGAGGATCAGGTGCGCACCGGAGGTCGCAACACCGCCGTCGAGTCGGATCCAGCCCGTTTCCTGCATCGGCGCGCCCAGAATCTCGTTCGGATTGTTGTTGGTCTGGTTGCGCAAGAACGAGTTGTGGAAGACCTGCGAGATCGACAGCAAGGGGGCCTTCACCCAGCACTTGAAGAGGTAGTTCGCCGAGAACACCTCTTCATTGTCGTTGTAGACGAGGAAGAAGACGCGCGCGGTGAACTCGGGCCCGCCCGTCAAGTTGATCAGGACGAGGTCGCTCTCGATGTGGCGGCCTTGGCCGAAGAAGCGCGGGATCAGCACCTGGTCCGTCGTCTCCTCGTACTCGTCGCCGTTCAGGTCCCGGATGCCGTCCTCGTCGAGGTCCGTCGGATCGTTCTGGCTGAGGCCTTCGCCGGCGCGGTAGATGACCGGATTCACGGAGTAATCGAATACTCCGAGACCGTCGATCACGAGCGAGTTACCGATGAGCCAATCGAACTTGACCGGCACCTGCGAGTTGACGCGCTTCGCGAACGCGTACATGTAGCCTTGCACTTGTTCGGGATTGTCGACCACCGTGAGCACCGTCAGCGTGTCGTTCGGCGTCAGCCGGTGCGTACGGTTGAACTCGGTGCAGTCGATCAGGCACTGGCTCGGGGAGGGGCCGGCTTCGGGCGGGGTCGGCGGGCAGTGGCCCACGCGACCGCGGTAGACGAACTCGACGTCGATCGTGCCGACGGCGATGCCGTTGCCTCCGGGGACCTCGTCATCGGAGTTGACGTTCGTCACCGTGAAGAGGGTGAGAACGCCGGTCCGGTTGTCGAACTCGTGGAAGAGGAGCAGGCTGCCGGGATCCTTGCTGTCGGCGTGCGCAGGAGCGAGGCCGAGACCAGCCAAGGCGGCGAGGCCGAACAGAGCGTGGTGGGTGATTCTCATGGGTGCAGTCTCAGGAGGGGGAAGTACGCTCGGCCCAGGGAGGCTCGGTCGCGGCGTGATTGCCGCGATTAGCCTTCAGGACTTGGCTTGAAATTAGGAATACTCATTCTCCCGCAAAAGGCGCGGGACGCAAGGGGGAGGGAAAGTCACGACGGGCCGCGGGAATACGGACCGCTACCCGCAAGGGAAATCTATCCCGCCGCTCGGCGCGCGGTCGGACGGCAAGAGCCCTCTCGGGCGACGCGCGTCAGCGCATCACGCGTCGCACGGCGCTCGCGATCGAATCGGGGCTCGCGAGCGACGGCATGTGGCACCAGCGTCCCAGCGGCTCGTTGCCATACAGACAAATACCCGCGTGCTGACTTCGGTCCGCGTCGACTTCGGGGTCGGGGTCGTAGAACCCCAAGCTGCGTCGCAGCGACTCGATCGCTCCCTTCTCACCGGTGAGGAAGTGCCAGCCCGGCTGCGCTCCGTACACCCGGGCGTACTCCGCCAGCACGTTCGGATCGTCTTGCTCCGGATCCAGCGAGATCGAGACGAAGCGGACGCCGCTGTCGTCGAGCAATCGCTGCACTTTCGCGAGGTTCGCCGACGTCCCCGGACACGAGCCCGTGCACGTGGCGTACATGAAGTTGATCACGACCACTTGGTCGCGAACGAGGTCCTCGTACAGGCGCACGCGACGTCCGGTCTGATCCGTGAGGACGATGTCCTCGAAACGGCGCGCCACCGCTTCTCGCTCCGAAAGGGGCTCCGCCGATTCGACGGGCGCGAGCGTGCGCTCCGCCGAAGGCGGTGGAATGCGCGACGAGACGCAGGAAGCCAGCAGCACCGGACCGATCCAGCGCATCACACCGTTCACACGACGTCGAAGCGCGCCATCATGAACGCGTCCTCGTGCTCCAAGTTGTGGCAGTGGAAGACCCACGGTCCGGGGAAGTCGCGGAACTTGACGAACACCTCGACGACCTCGTTGGGCCCCAGGTTGATCAGATCCTTCTTGGCTCGGCCGTCGCGTTCCTCGAGCAGCGGGGTCTTGCCGTTGCGCCGGAGGACGTGCACGAACTCGAGGTGGATGTGCATCGGGTGCCACCACCCGCCGCTCTTGTTGATGAACTTCCACACCTCGGGCGTGTTGCGGGTGGACGCGGCCACGGACCGGTTCAAGTCGACGAACTCGCCGTTGATCACCCACGCTCCGTGGCGGCGTTCGAGCTCGAACGTGCGCCGCGTCGCGGCGGCGATCTCGGCGGCGGTGATCGCGGCGAACGGTCGCAGCACATCGGGAACCTGGCTTGGATCCGCCACGGCGCCACCGCCGACTCGGAACTGCAGGATCCGCACGCCGGGATTCAGTGTGCCGTTGGGCCCGCGGCCGTCGTCCTGGCGCGCGCGGTTCTCGAGGTAGAGCCGCTCGCCGCTCGCGAACGACGCGAAGTTCACGACGATGTCGAAGCGCTCGGCCGGCGCCACGAGGAGCGACGTTCGATTGCGGATCGGCGCCGACATCAATCCACCGTCGGTCGCGATCAGGTCGAACGGAACGGGCTGGCCGTTCGAGCGCACGATGCGCAATCCCAGGAAGCGCGCGTTCGTCGCCGCGAGGAATCGGAGCCGGTACTTGCGGCGCTTGACGTCCATGTACGGCTGGATCGTGCCGTTGATCAGGTACTTGTCTCCCAGGATTCCGTCGTGATCGAAGACGTCGAAGACGAGCTGCCCCGCGGAATCGAACCTGCGATCCTGGATCGCCATCGGCACGTCGAACTCTCCGCTCGGCAGGCGCAGATTGACGCCGTCGTTCAGATTCTCGTCCAGCGCATCGAGCTCGTCCTTGAAGAGGACGAATCCCGCCAACCCGCGGTAGACGTTCTGCCCGGTGAAGTCGAGCAGGTGGTCGTGGTACCACATCGTCGCCGGTCGATCCGTCGCGTCGGCCTGGTTCGTCGCGAACCCCGGATCGAGATTCGGGTACGCGTAGTCGTAGCTCTCGCCCGGTCCGAAGAGAGGGCTCAATCCTCCCCCGGGCCCCGGAAATCCATCGGACCGCGCCTCCTGATGGCCGCCGTGCAAGTGCACGGTCATCTCCGTCACGCCGAAGCCGACGTGGTTGGCGGGCAGGATGTTCGTGTGGCGCACGAACATCGGTTTCTTGGCCTCTGCGATGAGCGTCGGGCCGAGCGCGTTGGGCCATGCGCCGGCAGCTACGTTCGCGTCGCGGTAGCCCCACAACTTCGTCGGTGGATACTGCGGATGCACCTGGAGCGTGCGCTGTTCGTCGAAGAGGTGGAAGTACTGCGGGGGATTCAGCGACTGCGCCGGGAGCGAAGCGTCGACTGGAACGAACGGTGCGACGGGAAGCGCGGTCGGTGGAACCTTGAGGGGCGCGATGAACGGAGTCGCCGGCGGGCTCGGCGGCGGACTGGACAGCGGGCGCGCGTCAACGCGCTTCGAAGGCAGGATCGAAAAGCCGCCGCCGACGATTCCGGCGCGCAGCAAGTCGCGACGACTCCACGTCATGTTGCATCTCCTCGGTTGACGCGCGCAGGGAAGTCGCGCGATGAGATCGGGGCGCAGTGACCGTCGGGAACGCCGCCGCCGATGAGCTCCCCCTCGCGGTGCAGAGTATCCGTGGAGTTGGTCGACCGCAACGCACGCCGCGGCGGCCCACTCCCGCGTTCGGAGTCCGGAAAAGGTTTCTCCTCCAGACTCGAACCGACCGCTAACGCGTTCCCCCGTTCACTCCGATAAGTCCCTATCCGCTCGCGGGAGCTCCGAGGAGAGTCGAGGGGAACTACATGTCCGGCACCGGCATCAGCATCACGGGTCTGGGAAGCGGCCTGGACTCCAATTCGATCATCGCGGCGCTCATGAAGCTCGAGCGACTTCCGCTCGAGCAGATCGAATCGAAGAAGAAGAAGGAGCAGGAGAAGCTCTCCGCGCTGGGCGAGCTCAAAGGGTTCGTCAAGGACCTGCAGAAGCAGGCCAAAGAGCTCGCGAAGCGCTCCGGATTCCTGTCGTTCAAGGTCGAGGCGAGCGAGGAAGGCGTCGCGTCGTTCAGCGCCAGCGGTGCGGCGCAGGCGGGGACGCACTCGCTCACGGTGCTCCAGCTCGCGACGATCGACCGCTGGACCTTCGACGGCGTCACGAGCCAGACCGACGACCTCGCCGCGGGCGAAGGCGAGCAGATCTCGTTCGACGTCGGCGGCACGAACTACTCGATCACGCTGCAGCAGGCGAGCTCGAGCCTCGAGGACATCGCCGCGGAGATCAACGAGCTCGCCGGCGAGGACGTCACCGCGTCCGTCGTCAACACGGGCACCGACAGCGCGCCGAGCTACAAGCTCGTGCTCACCGCGACCGAGAGCGGCGAAGAGAGCCGCATCTCGAACATCGTGAGCACCGTCGCCGGCCTCACGATCGACGGCACGGGCCCCGACGGCTCGGGCGTCGCCCAGAGCGCGAACAACATCACGGTCGGCAACAACGCGCTGGCCGAGATCGACGGCTTGCAGGTCGAGCGCACCACGAACGAGTTCAACGACGTCCTCGTCGGCATCAGCATCAACGTCCAATCCGCGGACCCGGACAACACGATTCAGTTCTCCGTCCAGGCCGACACCGAAGCGATCTCGGCCAACGTGAAGAAGTTCGTCGACACGTACAACAAGGTCATCGGCTTCCTGAACGAGCACAGCACGTACGACAAGGAGAAGGGGCCCGGCGGCGAGCTCTTCGGTGACTCCGTCCTGCGCGGCGTGCGGCAAGGGATTCGGACGGCCCTGTTCGACGTCGACATCGACACCGTGATGGACGACGCCGAGGGCTACTCGACGCTGGGACTCGTCGGCATCGAGACGCAGAGCGACGGCACGCTCCTGATCGACAAGACCGTGTTCGACGAGAAGATGGCCGACAACCTCGACGCGCTCGCGGATCTCTTCGTCGACTCCGACGGGTTCGACAACGGCGGCGCGGCGGAGAACACGCCGGAGTTCTTCACGGACACGACGACCGACTCGGGTCTCGCGGCGTCGCTCGAGCGCGCGATCGGACGCATGCTCGGCTCGTTCACCGGCGCGGAGGGTCAGACCCTGAAGGGCCTCTTCGACAGCAAGACCGACACGTTCAACAGCAACATCAAGCGCTACGACGATCAGATCGAGAGCAAGGAGTTCTATCTCGATCAGTACGAGAAGAACCTGGTCGAGCGATTCGCCAGCCTCGAGAAGATCATCGGCGGACTGAACGCGCAGGGCGCCGCGCTCCAGCAGTCGCTGCTCTCGATGATCTGATTCCCATGAGCACGAACCCCACGAACGATCCCCGCTCCGTCGCACAGGCGTATCTGCAGTCGACCGTCGAGAACGCGCCGCCGATCAAGATCGTGCGGCTGATGTACGAGGGCGCGCTCCGCTTCCTGGACCGCGCCGCGGCGGCCGAATCGAGCGCTCTGGGCTCCGAGCGCACGCGGTGGCTCTCGCGCGCCGACGCGATCGTGAACGAGCTGCGCGCGAGCCTCGACCACTCGCACGACCCGCGCGTCAGCCAGGAGCTCGACCGCCTCTACCTCTTCGTCCACGAGCGGATCGCGCACGCGATCATCGACGAGGACCCGTCGCAGATCCCCGGCGCGCGCAAGGTGCTCGTCACGCTCCTGGAAGGCTGGAAGGAAGTCGAGCTGCGCGTCGACGGGACGTCGCAGGCCTAGCATGGCGCTCGACGTGGAATCGGCGCGTCGGACGCTGCGGGCGATCGATCGCAGGCTGCGCGAGCTCGTCGCCGTCGCGGGGACGCGCACGAGCGACCTCGGGCCCGTGTGGAAGGACTGCGAAGGCATCGGGCGAGATCTCGCGGACATCGCGATCGCGGCGCAGCACGCGTCGGCCGTCGATCGACGGAAACTCCTCGACGAGATGACGTCACTGGGCGAGTTCTACGCGATCGCGACGGAGTACCTCGAGCGCGAGCAGTCGGCCGTCACGAACGTGCTCCAGCACGTTCGACAAGCGCGCGAGAGCCTCGCGGCCTACGGGCCACAAGGCGAGTCCGGCGACTCGTGCGACGTCGCCGGCTGACCGTCGACTTCTTCGACGGCGGCACGGGTGTCGAGATACTCACCACGTGGTGAGTTCATCGACAGTCACGGACGGACGATCCACTCGCGCGCGGTCGAGACCGCGACCCAGACGTTGGCACGAGCGTTGCTTTTCGGGCGCGCCTTCATGCCCCACACGTGCACTCGATTGCTCGCGTCGATCGCGCAAGTCGCGGACGGCTCGCCGTTCGGCGGCACCGCCGGTCCCGATCTGACGCGCTACTTCACCGTGTGCGGGCTCTTGCTCGCCGCGATCCTCGGGCTGGCTTGGGGCTTCCGCAAGCTGATGCGCGGCGCGCTCCAAGTCAAAGCCGCGCAGCGCTCGCTGCAAGTGCTCGACGTCTTGCCGCTGTCGAACAAGCACAAGCTCGCGGTCGTGCGCTGCTACGACCGTACGTTCGCGTTGGGCCTGGGTGAGCGCGAGGTCGGGCTGATCGCGGAGCTCGATCCCGTCGCCGCGCCCGCGCGAGCCGGCGCGCGTGTCGAGTTCACCGATGCGCTCGACCGCGAGCGCGTGCACGCGGCCGAAGCCGATGCGCGCGGACCGCGGGGAGCGCTGGCTCGCGTCCAGGGAATGCTCCGGCGCGGAGGAATGCTCGGATGACCCTCTTCGCGCTGGCGTCGATCACGCTCGAGCAGGCCGGGCTCGTCTCGAGCCTCGTGACCGACTCGGGGCTGGGCGCCGCACAGGCTCCGACCCGCACGTCGACCGCGATCGAGATCGCGCTGTTGCTGACGGCGCTCTCTCTCCTGCCCGCGATCCTCGTGACGATCACGAGCTTCACGCGCATCGTGATCGTGCTTTCGTTCGTGCGGCGCGCGCTCTCGGTCAACGAGCTGCCGCCGAATCCCGTGATCATCGGCCTGGCGCTCTTCCTCACGACGTTCGTGATGGAGCCGCTCGCGACGCGCATCTACCACTCCGCGTACGTGCCCTACCGCGACGGAGGCATGAGCCTCGACGAGGCCGCGCCGATCGCTTGGACCGAGCTCAGTCACTTCCTCGTCGCGAACACCCGCGCGAGCGAGCTCGAGCTCTTCGCCGAGATGGCGAAGGTCGCGCCGCCCGCCGACGGCGAGGCCGCGAAGCTCCCGATGCGCGTGATCGTGCCGGCGTTCGTCTTGAGCGAGCTGAAGACCGCGTTCCAGATGGGCTTCCTGCTCTTCCTCCCGTTCCTCGTCATCGACATGGTCGTGTCGAGCGTCCTGCTGTCGATGGGCATGTTCATGCTGCCTCCCGTGATGATCTCGACGCCGTTCAAGATCCTCGTGTTCGTTCTCGTCGACGGCTGGCACCTCGTGTGCGAATCGCTGGTCGCGTCGTTCGTGACCAGCTGAAGAAGGAGAAGCGCTCACCGTGTCGACGCTCGACCTGCAGATCACCGACCTGGCGCGCGATCTCCTGATCACGACGCTCTTGCTCGCCGGACCCGTTCTGCTCGTCGGCCTCGTCGTCGGCGTCGCCGTCAGCTTGTTCCAAGCGCTCACGTCGGTGCAGGAGCAGACGATGAGCCTCATCCCGAAGATGTTCGCGGTGATGGTCGTGATGCTGCTCCTGCTCGCGCCCGCGCTGCAGATCCTCGTCGAGTACACGTCGCGCGTCTTCTCGCAGCTCGTGAGCTTCGGACTCAGCTGACATGGCCGACTTCCTCCCCCCCGGCACGCTCGAAGCGCTCGGCCTCTACCTGGTGCGCACGAGCGCGCTCGTCGTGGCCTCGCCGCTGCTCGGAACCGCGACGGGGTTCGCGGGCTACAAGGTCGGGCTGATCGCGACGGTTTCCTTCCTCTTATATGGAGCGACCGGCGCGCCCCTCGACCACGCCCCGCTCCCGATCGAGTACGGGTGCCTGATCCTGCGCGAGATCCTGATCGGGGTGTTCCTGGCCTTCATGCTCCAGGCCGCCGTCGTCGCGATGCGCGTCGCCGGGGAAATGATCGGCCACGAGATGGGCCTCAACATGGCGACGCTCGTCGATCCGTCGACCGGCGTCAACGCGCCCGTCGTCACGCAGATGTACGAGGCGTTCTTCTTCCTCGGGTTGCTCGCGGTCAACGGGCATCACCTCCTGCTGCGTGCGCTCGGCGCGTCCTTCGAGCGCGCTCCGATCGGCGCCATCGAGATCCACGGCGGGATCGCGTGGATCGCGGTGGCGACGTTCAAGCAGATGTTCGCCGCCGGGATCACGTTCGCGGCGCCGGTGATGGTGCTGCTCGCGCTCGTGTCGATCCTGATCGGCTTGCTCGCGCGCGCGGTGCCGCAGCTGCAGGTGATGGAAGTCGGCTTCTGCGTGCGCATCGCGCTGGGGCTCGTGGCGCTGCTCGTGTTCGCGCCGTTCCTCGCGCCGGCGCTCGATTCGCTCTACGGCCAGTTCATGAACGGCTTGGACGTCGCACTCGACGCACTGGGTAGCGCGTGATGGCGGAAGACGACGACAAGGACTCGAAGACCGAGGACGCCACTCCACACCGGCGCCAGGAAGCGCGCGAGGAAGGGCAGGTCCCACTCTCGACCGAGGTGATCGTCGCCGTGATGCTGTGTCTCGCGTTCACCACGCTCGCGGTCGGCGGCGGCTGGATCGCGCGCTCGGCGGGAGGCCTGCTCGAGGGGTCGATCCAGTCGCTCGCGTGGAACGGCACGCAATCGCTCACCGTGCGCGACGCCGACCGCGTGATCGGAGAGTCGGCGCGATCCGTCGCGATGGGACTCTGCGTCGTCGCGGTGCCGCTCTTCATCGGCGCGGGCATCGTCGCGTACGCGCAGATCGGCCTGCGCATCACGCCCAAGGCGACGCGCTGGGATCCGGCGCGGCTCAACCCGTTCCGCGGGATCTCGCGGATCGTCAGCGTGCGCGGGCTCGTCCGCGCGCTGCTCGCGTTCGCGAAGATCGTCGTCATCTCGATCACGATGGCGGTCATCGCCTGGGGCGAGCTGCCGAACCTGGCGCAGCTTTCCGGATCGGAGCTGGGTCCGATGCTCGCGGGCCTCGGCCGAGTGATCCTGCGCTGCACGGTCGGCGCCCTCATCGCGATCGTCGCGCTCGCGATCGCCGACTTCTTCTTCCAGCGCTGGCAGCACGAGCGCGATCTGCGGATGAGTCGCACGGAGATCAAGAACGAGCTGAAGAACACGGAAGCCGACCCGCGCCTGAAGGCACGAGTGCGCCAGGTGCAACGCGAGATGGCCCGCCGGCGCATGATGGCCGACGTCCCGAAGGCCACGGTCGTCGTCACGAACCCGACGCACTACGCGGTGGCGATCCGGTACGAGCGCGAGCCGTCGCCGTCGCCGGACGGCAAGAAGCGCGCACGGCGCGCTCCGTACGTCGTCGCGAAGGGCGTCGACGCGGTCGCGCAGAAGATCAAGGAGGTCGCACGCGATGCGAACGTCCTCTGCTACGAGGACATCGCGCTCGCGCGCGCGCTCCACCGCGAGGTGGAGATCGGCGAGGAGATCCCCGAAGCGTTCTACCAAGCGGTCGCGAGCGTCCTGGCGTACGTCTACCGCGCGCAGGGAGAGGTGATCCATGCCTGAGCGCGGCGGCTTGCAGTCGACGGGTCTTTTCCTGCGGAAGTACTCCGACTGGATCATGGGCCTGGGCGTCCTCGGCCTGCTCGTGACGATGATCTCGCCGATCTCGCCAGCGCTGCTCGACATCCTCGTCGCGGTCAACCTCACGGTTTCGGTGCTGCTCCTGCTCGTCACGATGAACGGACGCAGCGCGAGCGAGCTGTCGACGTTCCCGACGATCCTCCTGTTCACGACGCTCTTCCGCCTGGGCCTCAACGTCGCGAGCACGCGCCTGATCCTCACTCACGGTGAGGCGGGCCACATCATCAAGGCGTTCGGCGAGTACGTCGGCGGCAACAACCTGGCCGTCGGCCTCGTCGTCTTCCTGATCCTGATCATCATCCAGTTCGTCGTGATCACGAAGGGCTCGGGCCGCATCAGCGAAGTCGCGGCGCGCTTCGTCCTCGACGCGATGCCCGGCAAGCAGATGGCGATCGACGCCGACTTGAACAGCGGCATCATCGACACGACCGAGGCGCAGCGCCGCCGCGCCGCGATCACGTCGGAAGCCGAGTTCTACGGCGCGATGGACGGCGCGTCGAAGTTCGTCCGCGGCGACGCGATCGCGGCGCTGATCATCACCGCGCTCAACCTGATCGGCGGCATCACGATGGCGAGCCTCGCCGGCATGCCGCTCGAGGAAG
>CAZQHA010000054.1:0-14588 GCA_964592795.1 uncultured Planctomycetaceae bacterium
GAACGCGAAGCACAACGCGGTGCCGCAAGGCCTGTCGTCGGCGATCTTCACGCTGAACATGCGCTACGCCGAGCGCTTCATGGCCGCGACGGGCTCCGACTGCGGCATCGCGAACGTGAACATCGGAACGTCCGGCGCCGAGATCGGCGGCGCGTTCGGCGGCGAGAAGGAGACGGGCGGCGGCCGCGAATCCGGTTCGGACTCGTGGAAGGCGTACATGCGCCGGCAGACGAACACGGTGAACTGGTCGACGAAGCTGCCGCTCGCGCAGGGCATCGTGTTCGGGTGAGAGGAGAGACATGAGCGTTCGACACGTGCTCGCTTGGACTTTCGTCGCGCTGCTCGCAGTCTTCGTCGTGAGCAATCTCGACACCGCGCGCATCAACCTGTTCTGGATCATCACGGCGGAGATGCCGGTGTCGCTCGCGATCCTGGCCGCTGGGATACTGGGCTTCGCCGCCGGCGAGCTCTTCTCCTTCATGCGCTCGCCGTCGGCCAAGAAGGCGAAGTAGGAAGTCTTCAGGGTTTTCTCACACAGAACGCCGCCGCTCGGCAAACTGGTTCAGACGGCTATGACGAACCAGCACAGTCCCTCGTGCGGCGATTCGCGACAAACCTTCACGCACTGCGGCGCTCTGTGTGCGCTCGCGGTCCTCTCGTTCGCGCCGCCTGCGCCCGCAGTCATGCAGGGGACTCGGCTCATCTTGTCCGGCTCATATAATGGGGACAGCGCATTCCACGACGAGTCGTTCGTCGAGATCGCGCTCGGCGCGAGCTTCACGGTTAACTCCCCCCAGGGCCACACGCTCGCGCGTAGAAGCGACGGGTCCGTCGTCGTGTGGGGAACGGCTTCAGCCGTTCCGGAGCTGCCGTTCGGGCTGAAGTACACGCAGATCGCGTCGTATGTCGGCCGCAACGTCGCGCTGCGGAGCGACGGTTCCGTCGTGTACTGGCCGCCCACTACACATCCCTCGGATACGGTGCCCCCGCTCCCGCCGGGACTGAGGTACGCGCGAGTCGCAGTCGGGAGGACCTTCGCGCTCGCGATCCGCAGCGACGGGGCGATGGTCTCGTGGGGTTATCCAGCAGCGCTACCGCCGCCGGCGCTGCCGACTGGACTCGCCTATGTCGACGCGGCCGGAGGCGATGAGTTCGCGCTCGCGATTCGCAGCGATGGATCCGTCATCGGGTGGGGTTTGAATGCCAACGGTCAAACGAACGTTCCTGCCCTTCCTCCCGGTGTCACCTACGTCGACGTCGCCGCCGGATGGCGTCACTCGGTCGCTTTGCGTAGCGACGGGATGATCGTGGCTTGGGGATCGAACAGCCAAGGACAAACGAACGTACCAGCACTGCCTCCCGGCGTGACGTACGTGGAGGTCGCAGCCAATTACTCGACGTCGATCGCGCGACGCAGCGATGGAACCGTGGTCGTCTGGGGCTCGATCGGTGGCGGAATGGCGAACATCCCGCCCCTCCCACCGGGAGAGACCTACGTCGAGATCGACGCTGGGCTCGACTTCCTCGCCGCTCGCCGGAGCGACGGTACCGTTGTGACCTGGGGGTCGAACGCGGCCCTTCAAGACAACGTGCCGCTGCCGCCACCGGGAGCCGAGTACGTCCAGTTCGTCGATGGCAATACGTTCACGCTCTTCCTGTTCAGCGATGGGACACTCGTCGGACGAGGGTTGGAAGTGCCGCCCAACCCCCCCGGCGTCACATACGTCAAGGCAGCCGCCGGCGAGTCGGTGGCGTTCGGCCTGCGAAGCGACGGCACGTTAGCAGCTTGGGGCAGCGGCTACTTAGGTCTCACGAACGTTCCGCCGCTGCCCGCCGCAGTCCACTACGTCGACGTGGACGCATGCGGATATTTCGCGCTTGCACTCCGCAGCGATGGGATGATCGTCGCGTGGGGAGAGAACGACGCCGGACAAACGAACGTGCCAGTTCTTCCGCCCGGGCTGACGTACGTCGACATCTCAGCCGGAAAGAAGTTCGCGCTCGCGCGACGCAGCGACGGATCGATCGTCCGATGGGGCCACGCACTCGGTGCTGTTCCGGTCCTTCCCCCGGGATTGACCTACGTCGAGATGGATGCGGGCGGTGATCACTCCGTCGCGCGACGCAGCGACGGTTCGCTCGTCGCTTGGGGCAGCAATTACCTCGGTCAGACCGACATCCCGTCACTTCCAGCCGGCGTTTCCTACGTCGAGTTCGCAGCCGGCGGAGTTCAGACGTTGTTGCTTCGCAGTGACGACGTGTTGGTCGTCCTC
Organism: uncultured Planctomycetaceae bacterium; assembly: GCA_964592795.1. GTDB lineage: Bacteria > Planctomycetota > UBA1135 > UBA1135 > JANLUN01. The sequence goes on from CAZQHA010000054.1 coordinate 2,274, forward strand.
GGTCCATCCGCCATGCCGAAGTTGCCTCCCGCTCCAGTTGGCTATCGTTACATTTCGCTCGGCGTAGGCATCCAGATCGGGTTCCAGTCCCTGAACTTCAACGCTGGCATCCTCGCGCAGAGCTCTTCACTCGGCACGCCGTTCTGCTCCGGCGACGGTTCGCTCCCGACTCCGTGTCCGTGTGCGCCACCGAACACGGTGCCGAACCCCAGCGGCGCGACGGGCAACGGCTGCGCGAACTCGTTCGATCTCGATGGTGCGCACCTGCGCGCGTTCGGTCACGTCTCGCCGGACACCGTGAGGTTCGATGCCCACATCGGACCGAACTACTACGGGTTCGGGTTGATGGTGAAAGGCACTGCGCGGAGCGCGAACGGATTCGCACACGGCGACGGCGTGGCGTGCACGGACGGAGTGCTCTGGCGATTCGGTGGACACAATGCGGGCACGGGTGGCGCGCCTGCCGGCACGTGGACCTACCCGAACACGGCGCAGACGACGTCGATCTCGGCGGCCACGCTGCAAGTTCCCGGCTCGCACGCGTTCTACCAGCTCTTCTACCGGAACGCCGCGCCGGGGTTCTGCTCGAGCGGCACGACGAACTGGTCGAACGGCGTCGAGATCGCCTGGTAGTCGCGAATCAAGACGCGATCCGGAAAAGCCGGGCCGACCTCGCCGCAGCTCGGCGGTGCCTCGAGATCAGGGATCCACCGGTCGCGCGGGGCGCACTCCGATCCCGTTCGCTTGCCGACTCGTCGCGTCGCGACGGCGAATCGCTGAGCGAGCGAACTCTGCCACGCCGGCGAAGCTTCCGCCGCGAAACACGCGCGAGTTCGAAATGAGCCGTGGATCCGATGACTGCCGCTCCCCGTCTCCCTCGCGAACGGGATTCGAATACGGCCAGTACGCATCGCGGCACCACTCCCACACGTTCCCGTGCGTGTCGAAGAGGCCGAAGGGATTGGGACGGTACATTCCGACAGGCGCGTGCACGGTCTGGCCGTCGTCGAGCGCGGCTTCCCAGCTCGGGTAGTGCTCGTTCCCGTGCGACTTGCCGTAAGCGTCGGAGAGGTTGGCCGCGCCCTGGAGCGTGCCGACTTCATCACCACTCCAGTACGCCGTCGTCGTACCTGCGCGGCAGGCGTACTCCCATTGCGCCTCCGTTGGCAGCGTCAATCCGGCCCAACCGAGCGCGTGCGCGCATTGATCCCAGCTCACCCGTTCCACAGGATGCAGAAGATTCGCGGGTTGCCCGCTCGCGTTCATCTTGGATTCGTAGCGGTGGGGCCCATAGTCGCTCGGGTTGGTGCCGGCCAGTCGCAACCATTGCGACTGGGTCATCTCGAACTTGGAGATGAAGTACGGCGCGAGCTCGATCTCGCGCACGGGTGACTCATCCGGTTTCGCCAGTGGATCGTAGTTGGGCTCCGACGCGTCGGTGGACTGCGCTCCCATCGTGAAGCGCCCGCCCGGGATCAGCACGAGCACGATCCCGGTCTCCTCGGTCAAAGCGAGCTTCCCGTCGGGCCCAGGTCGTCCTGGCTCACCCGAGACGAGGTGCGCGAACTCATAGAGACCTGAGTCGACATCTCGTCCGATGGGCAACAGCCACGCCTGCGGCGAAAGCGCGAGTCCGCCGTAGGCGGGGCACTGCGATGGATCGGCGATCGAAGCGATCGCCACTTCCCAACGCGCACGAGCATCGGTGCCTGTGCGGCTGCGCTCCTCGATCGTGCGGGCGAACTCGAAACGGCGCTCCATGCCCCAGAGGTGGTCGGGGTTCGAGCCCGAGCCATAGAGGCCCGTCTGCTCGTCTTGGAACGCGTCCAGGTCTGCCACCAGCTTCGAAAGCTGTGCGTGCCACCACTGATCCTCGCGCATCGCATCGAGCTCGGACGTACGCGGCTGCGCCGCGCGCTCGTGCACCTTCGCGGTGTGCGGCAACGCGCGTGTCTCGAGCTCCGCGAGCTTCGCGCGAAACCCTGCGAGTCCCGGACTCGCCTTCCAGCCCTTCGCCGGGTCGGCCGCGCGTCCTTCGACGAGCACGCGCGCATCCTCGAGCCACTCCTCGTACTCACGGAGGTCACCCGGATCCGGGGGCCACAGCTCTCGTGCGCGTGATACGAGTCCTGCCAGATCCTGGATCGCCGACAAGCTGAGCACGTCGTTGGCGAGCTGTGTCGCCGTCGTTTCGTTGCGTTGCGCGATCTCGGCGTTCCGGTCGGCCTCGACGTACAGAATCGAGGTCGCTGCCAACCCGACGACCAGCATCAGGAGTGCTGCGGCGCTCGCGGTGGCGAGCGCTCGGTTGCGCCCGATCCACTTCCGGATCTCGGCGACGGGCCCGGTTTCGTACGCCGTGACGACGCGGTGCTCGAGGTAGGCGCGCAAGTCCTCCGCGAGCTCGAGCGTGTCCTTGTAACGGTCCTGCGCCTCCCGGCTCATCGCCTTCTCGCAGATCGCGATGAGCTCCGCTGGAGTCTCCCGCCGCAGCTCGCTCACTCGCTCGGGCGGCCCTCGCAGGACCATCGCGAGCACGGTTCGGTTGGAGACGCGCGCACCGGGTGCGACATACGGCATCTGCCGGGTCAGCAAGTGATAGAGAATCGCGCCGATGGCGTAGACATCGGAGCGCGGAGAGAGCTTCTCGATCTCGCCCCGCGCTTGCTCGGGCGGCATGTACGCGGGCGTGCCCATCACGTCGCCGTCCATCGTGACGATGGGCGAGTCGAGCGCCTCTTCGCGCTTCTCCCTGCGCTCGGTTCGAACGGATCGCAGAGAGGCCGTGAACTCGGGCGCGAGGCGGATGTCGTGGTTGTCCTTGCGGCCGAGCACGCGCGCCAGGCCCCAGTCCATCACGTACACCTCGCCGAAGTTGCCCACCATGACGTTGGCGGGCTTGAGGTCACGGTGGATCACACCCTTCGTGTGCGCGTAGGCCATCGCCTCGCACACCTTCAGCATGACCGAGAGCGCACGCGTCTCGTTCCAGCCTTCGCTCTCTTGGAAGACGAGATCGAAGATGTGCTTGAGGTCTCGTCCCTTGACGAGCTTCATGGTGAAGAAGACATGTCCGTCGGAGTCGAGCCCAAGCTCGTGCACGGGAACGATGCCGGGGTGATCGAGCTGGCCGGTGACCTGCGCTTCCTCGAGGAAGCGAGCCAGCTGGCGCTCGTCGACAGCGCTCGCGCCGCCGTCGCTGCGAGAGTCTCCTCCTCCGAGGATGACTTTCATCGCGAGCGTCCGGCGCAAGTCCTCGTCCCACACCTTGAGGATCGCGCCCATGCCGCCGCGCGCGACCTCGCCCTCCAGCTTGTAACGCGACGACTTCGGGCCGTGGTCGGAGAGACGTTGCAGCAGCTGGCTCGTGCCGCCGTCCGAGGGCGCGGCGGGCGCTTCGCCGGTTTCCGGCGACGGAGGTTCGAGACGGTGGGCGTCGTCCGAGCGAGTCATCGAGTGCGGTGGACGAGGGCAGCGAGCCTATCGATCGAAGCGTACAGAATACCCTTCCAACGGGAAGGGCCACCTGCTTGCGCAGTTGCCTTACGCGCTCGTGCGCTCGGCGGCCGTCGATTCACACGCATTGCTGTCGTGCGCGGCTTCGATCTCGAGATCGAATCCCCTCTGCCGTCCGAGCGCTCGCGTCCGAAGCGGATATCCTCATCGGTGAACGGCACCCTCGGCCGCGCGCCGGATCTGGAGCGCTCCTATGTTCAAGCCAAGCTCGCACGTTGCCCTTCCGCTCGTCGCAATCGTCCTCGGCCAGCCGCTCGCCGCGCAGGCGACGGTGCGTGTGAGCGTGAGCTCGGCAGGCGTCGAGGGGGATCTGTTCAGCGGCCCCGGCAAGGTCTCGACGGACGGCCGCTACGTCGCGTTTGCGAGTGCGGCCACGAACCTCGCCGCCGGAGACTTCTTGGGCTGGGATCTCTTCGTGCGCGACCTTCAGAGCGGAATGACGGAGCTCGCCAACGTCAACTCGGCCGAGGTGCCGGCAGACGCCGACAGCGGTCAGTACGGTTTCGCCATCTCTCCGGATGGCCGGTACGTCGCGTTCGATAGCTTCGCAGCGAATCTGGTCACGGGCGACACCAATGGCGCGCTCGATAGCTTCGTCCGCGACCGCGAGCTCGGAGTCACGGAGCGCGTCAGCATCAGCTCGCTCGGAGTCGAGGGAGACGACATCAGCTACCCCCAAGCGATCTCGGCCGACGGACGGTACGTGGTCTTCTACAGTGACGCGACGAATCTCGTTGGAGGGGACACGAACGGCGCCGGGGATATCTTCGTTCGCGACCGACAGAGCGGCACGACCGAGCGCGTGAGCGTCGACGCGATCGGAACGCAGGCGAACGGTGCGAGCGTTCACGCATCGATGTCCGCCGACGGCCGCTTCGTGGCCTTTCACAGCGAGGCGGACAACCTGGTGCCCGGCGACACGAATGCCGCGGACGTGTTCGTGCGCGACCGGCAGGCCGGCACCATCGAGCGCGTCAGCCTCACCGACGCCGACGCGCAAGCGAACGGGAACTGCGGAAACCGCGGCGTCGCGATTTCCGCCGATGGCCGGTTCGTCGTTTTCACCAGCACGGCGACGAACCTCGTCCCTGGGGACACGAACGGTTGGGCGGACGTCTTCATTCGCGATCGGCAACTGGGCACGACCGAACGCGTCAGCGTCGATTCGGGCGAGCTCCAAGCGAACAACAACAGCGACGACCCGAGCTCGCAGCTCTCCGTCTCCGCCGGCGGGCGCTACGTCCTGTTCACGAGCTTCGCGACGAACCTCGTCGCCGGGGACACGAACAACAATTGGGACGTCTTCCTGCGCGACCGCCAGCTCGGGACGACGGATCGCGTGAGCCTGAGCACGGGCGGCGTGCAGGGCAACTCCGACAGCTTCGGCACGTCGATATCGAGCGATGGCCGCTACGTCGTCTTCCATGGCACCGCGGACAACCTCGTGACGGGGGACACCGCCAACCAAAGCGACGTATTCTTGCGCGAGCTCGGTGCCGGCACCGCGAGCGAGAGCACGGCTCCGGGCGGTGTGCCGTCGAACGGGGGAACCACGGCATCCTCGATCTCCGCGGACGACCGCTACCTCGCGTTCGAGAGCGTGGCCACGAACCTCGTCGCTGGAGACACGAATGCCGCGAAGGACGTCTTCGTGCGCGACCGTCACCTGCTCCAGACCACTCGCGCCAGCGTCGATTCGTCCGGAGCGCAGGCGAACGGCGCCAGCGCCCGTCCGTCGATCTCGGCCGACGGCCGCTTCGTCGCATTCGAGAGCGACGCCACGAACCTAGTCCTGGGAGACACGAACGGCGCGTCCGATGTCTTCGTGCGCGACCTCGAGACCGAAACGACAGCGCGTGTGAGCATCAGCACGGCCAGCGCGCAGGGCAATGGGGCGAGTTTTGCTCCGTCGATCTCCGCCGACGGACGCTACGTCGCCTTCGAGAGCACGGCCACGAACCTGATCGCAGGCGACACGAACGCGGTCAGCGACGTTTTCGTGCGCGACCGACAGCTCAACACGACCGTTCGTGTGAGCATCAGCACCGCCAGCGCGCAGGGCAACGGCGCGAGCGCGGACCCGTCGATCTCGGGCGACGGCCAATTCGTCGCCTTCGAGAGCCTCGCCACGAACCTCGTGGCCGGCGACACGAACGCGGTCATGGACGTCTTCCTGCGCGACCTCTTGGCGAGCACGACCATTCGAGTGAGCACGTCTTCCGGCGGGGTGCAAGGGAACGCCGCCAGCGGGAACCCCTCCTTGTCGGCGGATGGGGCTGGGCTCGCATTCGAGAGCGGCGCCAGCAACATCGTCACCGTGCCGCCGGACCTGAACGGGTCGACGGACATCTTCGTCTTCAATCCGCCGTCCGGGATGACGCGTGTGAGCGTCGCGTCGGATGGCAGCGAAGGGCTGAGTCATAGCGGGGATCCATGGATCTCCTCCGACGGGAATCACGTGGGCTTCGAGAGCGCAGCCAGCAACCTGGTGTCAGGCGACACGAATCTCGCTTCCGATGTCTTCGTTCACGACCTGCAGCTCGGCGCGACCCGGCGGGTCAGTGTCGATTCGAGCGGCGTCGAGGGCGCGGGCCCGAGCTCCGATCCCTCGGTCTCCTCCGACGGACGTCACGTCGCCTTCCAGAGCGATGCGACCAACCTCGCCGTAGGAGATACCAACGGGACGACCGACGTCTTCGTGCACGATGCCGGGCTCGCTCTGCCCATCAGGGCCATCTGCGTGGGCGACGGGACCGGCGCCCCGTGTCCCTGTACGCCCGGCACTGCCGGAGCAGGATGCTCCAACTCCCTCGGTCAAGGCGCGCGCCTCGAGGCGAGTGGCGGCACGAGTGTGGCCGCCAACAACCTCGTCTTGACGTGCACGGGAATGTCGTTCGGAAGCGCGAGCTTGTTCTTGCAAGGAACCGCCGTGCAGAACGGCGGCTTCGGAGCGACGTCGGCGGGTTCTGACGGGCTCGAGTGCCTCAGTGGGAGCTTCGTTCGTCTTGGGACGCGTGGGACCCTCGGCTTCGATGCGTCGCTGAAGGACATCGTGCAACGGGGCGCCATTCCGCCGCTCGGCGGCCGGCGCTTCTATCAGGTCGTGTATCGCAACGTGATGCCCAACTGCACGCCCGCGACCTGGAATGGATCGAACGGCTTGTCGGTCACCTGGGTCCCTTAGTTGCGCCGGCAAGGCCGGAGCGTGGAGCTCGGCTGCCCATCGCGCAGCGCGCGGATGGGTTTCAGAACGCCATCCCGACCGAGAAGTGCAGCACGCTGCTCACCTCGTCGTCGGCGGGGTTGGGATTGATGCCCCAGTCCAGTCGCACCGGGCCGACCGGCAGCTGATATCGCAGGCCGATCCCGACCGCGTCGCGGTAGCCGAGGAAGTCGAAGTAATCCTCGTACTGCACGGTCACGTTGCCGAGGTCGTAGAACAGCGCGCCGTCGAGGTTGCCGCGGATCGTGTTGCGCCACTCGACCGACACGACGCTCCACGCCTCGCCGCCCAGCGGGTTGCCGCTCGCGTCCTTCGGACCGAGGTCGTTCTCCGTGAACGAGCGCACCGTGTTCTCGCCGCCGTTGAAGAACCGCTCCTGCAGCGGGATCGTCTCGGTGTCCTGGATCGGGAGGATCGCGCCCGTGCGCAGGGAGAACGCCATCGTCGCGTCCTCGCTCATCTCGACGAACGCCGACTGCGTGAGACGCAGGCGCACGAAGTCGAGCTCGGATCCGATCGCGCTGCTCGCGAACTCGACGATGCCCTTCGTCAGGAGGCCGCGCCGCGTCTCGATCACGTCGTCGCGGCGGTCGAACGTGTGCGTCAGCGCGACCGACGAGATGTTGACGTCGTCCTCGGCCGCCGCGGCGTCGGGGTCGGTCACGTCGACGTTCGCCACCTCGGACTGCTTGAACTGGTAGCCCAGGTTCGTCTCGTGGAAGCGCGCCCAGCTGCGCTTGAAGTCGACGCCCGCGCCCGTCTCCGACCGGTCGAACGACGGCTCCTGCCGATTGTTGCCGAAGATCGACAAGTCCGCGGAGATGTCGCTGCCGAGGAACCAGGGGTCGATCAGCGAGATCTTCCCGCGCTGCGCGAGGCGCGCGATCGTGCCTTCGCCCTGCAGGATGAGCCCGCGTCCGAACAGGTTGCGCTCGCGGATGCCGCCCGAGATGCGCAGCTCCTCGTACGAGCCGTAGCCGGGCTCGACGTACACCTCGAGCGACTCCGTCTCGTCGAGATCGATCGTCAGCGCGCGCTGCGACGGGTCGTCCGGCGACGGCGCCAGCGAGAGCTTCACCGACTTGAAGAGCCCCGTCTGGTACAGGCTGCTGTGGCTCTCGCGCTCCTTCGAGCGGTCGTAGACGTCGCCCGGCTCGAGCTTCAGGCGCGAGAGCACGAAGCCCTCTCTCGTCTTGTCCTCGCCGCGCACCGCGATCGACGCGATGCGCACGACCGGGCCGGGGTTCACGCGGTAGCGCAACGTCACCGCGCCGTCCGGCGTGATCTCGCGCGTCTCGTGCTTCACGTCGACGTCGGCATAGCCGCGGTTCGCGTAGAGGTCCTCGACGCGGCCCTCGATCTCGAGCGCGACCCGCTCCGCGAACGGCTTCTCGAGGAACGGCGCCGCGCACGCGTCGAGCGCGCTCACCGGGAACACGAGATCGCCCTCGAAGCGGACCGCCGCGAGCTTGTGGCGCACGTTCTCCCGGATCACGACGTGGATGTCCGCGCGCGTGCGGTCGGGGCTGAACGTCACGACCGGGTCGGAGATGGCCACGTCGACGTACCCGCGCGCGAGGTACTCGCGTGCGATCTCCGAGAGCGCCGACGACACATGGCCCTCGACGTAGAAGTCGTGCGCCTTCTCCCACACGCGGCGTGAGCTGGGCGCGAAGAACTCGCGCAGGGTCTTGTCGCCGATGGCCAGGTTTCCCTCGAACGTGACGTCGCCGAGCTTCGTGCGCGGGCCTTCGTCGATCGCGAGCGCCGCGCGGGACTTTCCCCCGGCGGCGCGCGCCTCCTCGAACTCGTACGTGATGCTCGTGAACGGATAGCCCTCGCCGTTGTAGTGGCGCTCCAGCTCGTAGGCCATGTCGTCGACGGCGGACTTCCGGTACTCGGTGCGCTCGAAGTCCTCGAGCTGCGGCGCGATCACGCGCAGGAGCTGGCGCTCGGTGAACGCGGTGTTCCCGTGGAGCGTCAGGTCGAGCGCGTCCGACTCCGGCTTGCCGCCGAAGATGGCGCACGCCGGGAGAAGGAGCGCGAGCGCCAGCGAACACGACGCGCGGACGGCGCTCATGGAAAGCGGAACACGAGCCTCAAGCCGTAGTTGTAGCGGTCGTACTCGTCGCGCTCGCCGGTGAGGTACAGCGCGTCGTTGTCGCGCGTCACCTCGCGCCGCAGGAGGAGGCTCGCGCGCATCGTCGGCGCGCCCTTCTGCGTGACGTCCTGTCCGCTCTCGAGCTGGAACCGGTCGACCATCGCGTCGTCGTCGCCCGCGGTCCCTCCGGTGCCGAAGATCGGCGCCAGCGCGTCGCTCGCGAGGAACACGACCACGTCGCCGGCGGCGTCGAGATCGGCGTCGAAGCCGTCCTTTCCGCCGGCTCCCGGCGCGCGGCCGGTGAGCACGAGGAGCAAGAGGTCCTCGCGCGCCATCGGCGGCGCCGACGCGAGCGTCACGACCGGCCGGTCGTACTCCCCGCTGACCCCGATCGTGACGTCGTAGCCGCGCAGGCGCGCGTCGGCCGAGATCTCGACGCGCGGAACGAACGGGTCGCTGGCGAGGAACTCGATGTGGCCGGAGCGCACCTTGATCGTGCTCGCCGGGAGTCGCACGCGCGTCGGCTCGACCTGGATCGTTCCGACGAGCACCGGCAGCTCGCCGGTGCCTTGGAGCCGCAGCTCGGGCCGCAGGCTGCCTTGCACTCGGTTCGTGACGATCCGCAGCGGCTGCTTGCTGCGCACCGCGACGTCGAAGCGCGCCGACGCGAGCGGGGGATCGGTGATCGAGAAGAGCTCGATCCCGCGCACGTTCGCGCGCCGCGCCTTCGACGTCGGGAGCGCGAGCCAGTCGATGTCGCGCGTGAAGCGCGAGTCGCTGAGCGCCATCTCGCCGCGGATCGTGAGCGCGTCGGGCGGTCCTTCGATCGCGAGCTGCGCGTCCGCGCGCAGCGTCAGGTCCCGCTGCCGGTAGAGGAGCAGGTTCTCGCCGCGGAGCTCGAGATGCGCGCCGCGATCGTCGCCGGACAGGCGGTAGGAGCCCGTGAGCTCGAACGGCGCTCCGCCGAGCTCGCCGCGCACGCGCTGCACGTCGACGACGTCGCCGTCGAACGTCAGGTCCGCGACGAGGCCTTGGATCGACGGCAGCGTGGTCGGCGTGCGCAGCTCGCCCTCGGTGAGGTGGAGCACGCCGTGGATCTCCGGCGTCGCGAGGCGGCCTCGGACCGAGAGCGAGCCGTCGAGCACGCCGCCCAGGCGCCGCAGCCGCACCGGCGATCGCGCGGCGAACGAGCCCAGATCGCGCGCGCCGAACGCGACGTCGACCTCGACTTCGGGAGCGGGCTTCGCCCCGGATGCGAGCGCGCGCGCGAGGCCCCGGAGGTCCACGATCCTGCCCTTCACGAGCGTGCGCGCTCCGCCGTCGATCTCGATCTCGAGATCCTCGACGGTCAGATCCTCGGCGAGCTCGAACGTGCCGTCGAACGACCACGGGCCGAGCGCGAGCTCGTGCGGCCACAGGATCGACGCGCCGCCGACGGCGACGCGCCCGCGCGGAGCGAGCCACGTGCCGTCGATCTCCACGTCGGCGAAGAGCGTCCCCGTGCGCGCGCGCAGCAGCTCTTGGAGCTTCGGCGGCAAGAGCGAGAGATCGCGGAGCGCGAGCGAGCCGCGCGCCTCGAGCGGGCCCTCCGGCAGCTTCGCGTCACCGAGAGGATCGAGCGGCAGCGCGCCGCGGAAGCTCGCGATCGGCTCCCCGAGCGTCGACGCGTCGAAGCGCTCGACCGCGAGGCGCGCGTCCGCGTACTGCATCGAGAACGCCAGGTCGAGCGGCGGGGCGCGCGGGTCGAGCGCGAGATCGTCGCAGCTGCCGGTCGCGCGCGCGGAGAGCTCTCCCGGCGCCCACGACGCGCCGACGTCCGCGTTGACGTTCGAGCACGCGAAGCGGAAGGGGACGAACGGACGCAGCGGCGCCGGATCGAACGCGAGCATGCGCGCGCGCACCTCGCCGTGGCTCCCGTCGAGCGACAGGTCGATGCGCGCGTCGCCCGACGCGCCCGAGAGATGCAGGCCCGAGAGCTCCAGCGTCGACGGGCTGGCCGACACGTCGCACGGCTCGACGAGCACGAAGCCCGACGTCCCGCTGGCGACCTGGAACGCTTCGATGCGCGCGCGCCACGTACCCCAGGCGTCGGGCAGCGACACCGCCGCGTGCACCGTCGCGTGCTCGCAGCCCGAATCGAGCTCGGCGTCGACGGCGATCGGCTGGTTCGCGCGCGCGCGGAGCACGACCTGCGCCCATCCCGGATCCGACTCGCGCCAGACGAGATCGCGCCCGGCGATCTCGACGGTCGCATCGACGTCCGGCCAGCGGCCGCGCCCGGTCGCGTCGATGCGCGCGCGGCCCGACGTGAGATCGCGGACGCCGAGCCGCCCGAGGTCGGGGAGGGTCGCGGTGAGCTCGACGTCCTCGAACGTCGCGTCGTCGATCCGGTAGGCGCCGCGCGCCGACACGCTCGCGCCCGGGATGCGCGCGTCGAGCCGCGCGACGCGCAGCCGGCGTGTGTCGAGCGTCGCTTGCCCGGAGAGCCAATCGACGCTGCGGCCGAACATGGAGAGCCGCGACGCGAAGAGGTCCGCGTGACCGCTCGGTCCGCTCGCTCCGCCGCGCACGCGCAAGTCGCCTTCGATGCGGCCCGACCACGGCTCGGCTCCGGCGAGCGGACCGAGGACCTGACCGAGCTCGCCGGCGTCGCCGACGTCCGCGCTGAGCGAGACGTCGAGCGCGGGGTCCTCGAGGAGCTCGCGGACGGAATCGGCGAGCGGGACGCCGCCGCGCTCGATCACGAACTCGCCGCGCTCCATCGCGAGACGGCCGGGACCCAGGTCGACGAAACCGTCGTTCACGCGGCCCGCGAGCGTGAGCTCGTGCGGCGGGAAAGCGCCCACCGCGCCGGCGCCGAGCGTTTCGCCGAGCAGCGCGGGCAGGTCGTGGACCTCGACGCGGAACGCGCCGCGCACGGTGTGCTTGAGCGCGCACAGGTCGGCGATCGGCAGCGGCACGTCGACGTAGGGGACGTCGACGATGCTCGATCCGTCCGCGATCCACAGGTCGCGCGCCGAGATCGCGATGTCGTCGATCGCGACCTCGCCGCGAACCCATTCGAGCGTCCGGCCGGCGTGGCCCATGCCGTGCGCGTCGATCCGGGCCGAGAGTCGGCCGTCGGCGAGCGTCACGTGCGCGTGCGCGCGGCCGCCGAGCGCGTCGACCGGCGTGTCGAGCTCGAGACGATCGCCGATCGCGCGCAGCGTCCCGTCGCCGACGCGGACGATGCCGACGGAGGGGGTGACGAGCTCGACGCGCGCGCGCTCGATCGTGCTCTCCGGCAGCGCCTTCGCGATGTCGGTGAGCACGGCCCAGACGGAGGGGCCGCCGTCCGAGTCGGGCTGCGACGGCTGCGTCAGGTCGACACGCACGTCGAGGCCGCGACCGTCGATGCGGCGCAAGCCGTCGAGCCCGTCCGCGACGAGGTCGCGAATCGAGAGTCGGACGCGCAGCTCCTCGATCGCGATAGAGC
>CAZQHA010000055.1:0-14240 GCA_964592795.1 uncultured Planctomycetaceae bacterium
GGCGATCAGCGCCTTGTGGATCGCTGACGACGTCGGGTTCGTCGTCGGGATGATGCCGGCGATCACGCCGGCCGGCGTCGCGACCTCGACGACGCCCGTCTTCTCGTCGCGTGAGATGACGCCGACCGTCTTCTCCTTCTGGATCGAAGCCCAGCCGCCCTCGGCGCCGAAGAGGTTCTTCAGCACCTTGTAGTGCACGCGGCCGATGCCGGTCTCCTCGACGGCGAGCTTCGCGAGCTCGTACGCCTTCGCGGCGGCGCTCTTCGCCATCGCCGCGCACAAGGCGTCGGTGCGCGCTTGGTCGTAGCCGTGGATCGCTTCGCACGCTCGCTTCGCGCGCGCGACCATGTCGCGCACCTCTTGGAGCGCGACGAGATCCGGATCGAGACCGTGCACGGGGCCTCGTTAGTCGACCGCTTGCTTGCCGCCGGCCTTGCCGCCGCCGCCACCACCGGTGGCCGGCGGATGCATGGCCGGAAGGATGCGCATGAGCTGCTCGTGCGGACGCGGAATCACGTGCACGCTAACGAGCTCCCCGACGCGACGCGCCGCCGCGGCGCCCGCATCGGTCGCGGCCTTCACGGCGCCGACCTCGCCGACGACGAACATCGTCACGTAGCCGGCGGTGACCTTCTCCTTGCCGAAGAGGTCGACCATCGCCGCCTTGACCATCGCGTCGGCGGCCTCGATCGAACCCACGAGACCCTTGGTCTCCACCATTCCCAGAGCCGTCGGCTTCATGAACTCGTCCTTCTGCGCCGTCTCGGGTCGACCTGGGGATCAGGCGCGCGGGAGAGCGGCGGGCGAGGAGTGTATCGCCCTGTGGAGGAGGCGCAATCGCCGCGCGCGCGAGCTCGACGATCGGCGCTAGTTGTCCCCACGTTGGGTCGAACTTCGGAGGCCGTCGCGAGTCGCTCGAAGTCAGCTGCGGATGCGTCGCACGCCGGACAGGACGGCCGCGACCGTTCCGCCCGTGACTCCGCCGAGCAACGTCCCGGTGATGCCGACCGCGTGGCCGATCCACGCGACGACCACGCCGACCAGGAGACCGACCACGACCGCCACCAGGAGCGAGCTCACCACGGTTTGTTCTCTCGCCATGCCTCCCTCAGGGCCCGAGCTTTGGGTGAGCATGGAATACCGACGCGGGGAAGCGCGCGCCAGTGCGCGGATGTTTCAACGTGCGCTTGAGCACGAGGTCGAAGAGCAGCGGGTTGAAGTCGTAGACCTCGCGCAGCGACGCCCCTTCGCCGGCGGTGATGTAGCCGCCCCTCACGTAGCTCTTCGTCGAGTACAGGACGTTGATCGCCGGCAGCGGCCAATCGCTCCCGTTGACGAGGCGCGAGTGCAGATCGGCGCGCTCGAGCAGGACGCCGATCGGGCCGGTGCCGCGGTTCGACTGCCCCACGGCGGAGAGCTCGCCGAACAAGAGGCCCTCGTAGCGCGGCTCCCCCATCATCCGCAGGAAGAGCTCGAAGTTCGGACGATCCGGCGCGCCGGGATGATCGAGGTCGACGCCCTTGCCCAGCGATCCGCAGTGCGCCGCGATCACTTTGACGCCGCGCTCGAGCGGGCGCCGCAACCGCAGCGGATTGCCGACGTCCTGCCCGGCGGCCGAATCCACCGCTCTCTCGACGCCGACGTGCGTGAGGAGCGCCATGCGCCAATGCGCCATCCGATCGTAGAACGCGTCGCAGCGCGGATCGGCGGGATCCATGCCCATCGCGTTCGGCAGCCACTTGACGATGCGCGCGCCCCGCGCGCCGAAGCGGTCGAGCTCCTCGAGCGCGTCCTTGCGGTACGGGTGCACGGAGATCACGGGCACGAACAGGTCCGGGTGCTTGGCGCACAAGTTCCAGACGTACTCGTTCGGCACGTAGAGCTCGGAGTGGCGGTCGTCGGCCTCACCGTCCTTGCCATAGTGCCGGTCGAACGCGAGCAGGCAGTGCCGTCCGTGCGCATCGATCGTGCGGACGAGGGTCACCAGGTGCTCGATGAACTCGACGTCCGCGGAATGAAGATGGCGCACGCCCGCCGCGGCCATGTACACGATCATCTGTACGCGTTTGATCGGATGGCGCCAGGAGAGCATCTGCGGCGTAATGCAGCAGCCCGTTCCACCTGATCCGTTGCCGGCGACGTGCACGTGGTAGTCGACGAGGCGCGCGGGATCGAGGCCGTCGAACGCGCGTGCGACGAGATCCCGTGCGCGCGGCGACAGATCCGAACTCGTGTCGTGCGGCGATCGACGCGATGCGGCGCCAAGCTTCGCGAGGAGAACGCGGCTTCCAATCCCACCGATCACGAGGACCGCCAAACTGATCCAGATCCACGTCATCGCCCGGCGGAGTGTAACGGACTCGCATCCCCGACCGGTCATCAAGGGCAGGAGCTTCGGCGTCGGGAGCTCCAAGGTGAAGTTCGTACGTGCAATCGGGCTCGTCGTTCTCATCGCGTCCCAGTCGATCGCGCACCCTGCGATCGCGTCGACTCCACGCATCGGCGGCGAGCAGACGCAATCCGCGGCCCCGTCGTCGAACCCGGACTTCACGTCGGAACGCGAGTCTCTCGCGGCCGCCCGTGCAGCTCTCGAGCAATCCGACTACGCGGCGGCGCGTATGAAGGCCGCCGAAGCGGTCCGCGCGCTGCTCGCGTACCCGGATGCGCAGCGCGATGACGCCTGGGCGCGATTGCTCGACGACGTCGGATTCGCCGCGTGGCGCGCGCAGGACATCGGGACCGCGAATGCAGCCTTCGAGCAAGTCGAGCGCGCGCTCTCGGCGACGCTCTCCGACGAGGATCCGCGCCTCTTGTCGGCGCGCGGCCGGCGGGCTGTGACGCTCAAGGTGCTCGGCGACAGTCGCACGGCGCGCGCGATCGAAGAGCACGTGCTCGAGGTGCGCTTGCGGATCCATGCGAACGATCACTCCGACGTGCAGCTGGCGCGGCAGAACTTGGCGGTGACGCTCAAGAACCTGGGGGAGCTTTCCGAGGCGCGCGCGCTGGAAGTGCAGGTGCTCGAAGTTCGGTCCCGCACGCACCCGCCCGATCATGCCGACCTACAAGCTGCGAAAGCCAACCTCGCCGGCACGCTGTTCATGCTCGGCGAGTTCGAGGCCGCGCGCGTGCTGTTCGAAGACACGCTCGAGGTGTACTCCAGGACGCGCTCGGGCGACGATCCCGACCTTCAGGGCACGCGCATCAATCTGGCCGGTGCTCTGCGCAAGCTGGGCGAGCTCGAGCGCGCACGCGGGCTGCTCGAGCAGGCTCTCGAATCCTATTCGCGCACGCTTCCGGCCGATCATCCGAATCTGCAAGCCGCGCGCGTGAACCTCGCGGTCACGCTGCGCACTCTCGGCGACCTGCACGCGGCCCGCGAGTTGTACCAGACCGCCGTCGACGTGTTCTCGCGCACTCGCCCGGCGGATGACCCCGGCCTTCAAGAGGCACGGCAAGGACTCGCGACCTCGATCCTCGATCTCGGTGACCGCGACGGCGCGCGCGCTCTCTTCGAGAGCGTGCTCGAAGTCCGCTCGCGCACCTTGCCCGCCGAGCATCCCGACCTGCAGCGCGCGCGCCAGGGTCTCGAGACCGCGCTCTATGCGCTCGGCGACCTGGAGGCCGCTCGCGCGCTGGAAGAGCAGGTGCTGGAATCGCGCTTGCGCGCGCTGCCCGAACAGCACGTCGACGTCCAGATGGCTCGCTCGAACCTGGCGAACACGCTCCTCGATCTGGGCGAGAGCGAGCGCGCACATGAGTTGTTGGAAGCTGTGCACGAAGCTCTCTCGCATGGAGGCAACGAGGACGATCCGTACCTGCAGCTCGCGCGGCTGAACTTGGCGCGCGCGCGGGAGGCGCTCGGCGATCTGGATGGAGCACGGACGCTCGAGGAGCTCGCGCTCGAGGTCTTCGCGCGCACGCTGCCCGCGGAGCACGCACACTTCCAGCTCGCACGAACGAGCCTGGCTTGGACGCTGCTCGAGCAGCGCGAACGCGATGGCGGCGAGGATCCGGCGCGGGCCGCGATCGACGATCGCGAGGAACGCTGCGCGCAACGCGTCCTCGAGCTGTGCCAGGGCCAGCTCGGCGCTGCCCGCAAGCTGCTTCTCGCGAGCTCGGCGCGCGAGGCGAGCTCGCGTTGCGCGGAGCTGGCGAGCGCGCTGGACGATTCGATCTCGATCGCGAACCGGACGATGGCGAATCCGGCCGCACGGATCGATCGCGCCTCGTTCGAGTTGAGCGAGACGACGCGCGCGGCGGCGCTCGGAGCGGCGCGTCTGATTAGACGCGGCTCGAGCGGTCCGCAGTACGATCGGCTGCGACAGGAGTTGCGCGCGCGAAGCGAAGAGCTCGCGGATTCGGTGCTTCGAGGCACGAATACCGAACAATTCCATCGGTTGCTCGAGCGCCGCGAGGGAGTCGAGCGGGAGCTCGCCGCGCTGGCGCGCGAGTTGTCCGGCGGCGCGGTCGCCGGCCTGGACTTCGAGACGGACGCGCTCGCGAACGTGCTGTCGGATCGGGATGCGATCGTGGCGTATCGCGCATACGGACGCGCGGATCCCGCAGGCACGCGCGATAGGGTCGCAAGCTTGTGCGCCTTCGTCGTGCGTCCGGTCGACGCGACCGCGAGTGCCCGCACCGTCCGCGTGCAGCGGGTCGAGCTCGGACCGATCGAACCGATCGCTTCCGTCGTGCGCGCCTGGCGCGAACGGATCGGTACTGCCCAAGATGCTCGCGGCGTCGCCGCGAGCGCTGCACGGGCCGAGCAGCAGTCCTCGGAAGCAGGAGCCGCGCTGCGACGTCTGGTGTTCGACCCCCTGATGTCGCGGCTGGCGGGAGTCGACCACGTGATCGTTGTGCTGGACGACGTGCTGCATCTCGTTCCGCTCGCCGCACTCCCGGCCGCAGGCGAGGAGTCCGAGTACGTGGGAGATCGGATGCGGATCGAGACGCGGGTCAGCGTCGGCGAGCTGCTCGTGTCCAGCGCGACTGTGACCGACGGCGGACTCCTCGTGGTGGGCGGAGTCGCGTACGACGGCCCCGGCGAACACGAGACGCCTCGGCACATGGCGGCCGTCCTCCGCGGCGGCGCGTTCGCCGATGGATTCGCCGACCTGCCCGCGACAGGACTCGAGGCACGAGCCATCGCCGAGACGTTCACGAGCGGCTCCGATTCGAACGCCGCGCTCAACCTGCTGGAGCACGACGCCGCGACGCGCGAGAGGTTCTTCGAGCTCGCTCCCCGGGCGCGGTGGATCCATGTCGCGACGCACGGCTGGTTTTCGGTGGACTCGGTTCCGGCTTTCGAGGACGTCGGCTCGCTCGACCGGCATTCGAACCGCGCGCTGCGCCGAACCGGCTCCGATCAAGTGAAGCGGCTCAGCCCGATGCTCTTGTGCGGCTTGGCGTTCAGCGGTGCCAATCGTTCGAAGGAAGTCACCGGGCGCGCGACGGGCCTGGCGACCGCCGACGAGATCTCCGCGCTCGATCTGTCCGGCTGCGAGCTCGCGGTGCTTTCCGCCTGCGACACGAACGTCGGCGAGCGGAGCGCGGGTCAAGGCGTCGCGAGCTTTCAGCAAGCTCTCCAGATGGCGGGCGCGCGCAGCGTGATCACGAGCTTGTGGAAGGTCTCCGACGAAGCGACGCGCGAGTTGATGAGCGACTTTTATCGACGCCTGTGGGTCGAGAAGAAGCCGAAGTGGCGAGCGCTCCGCGACGCCCAGACGATGCTCCGCTCGGCCAAGGATGACGTTGGCCGTCCAAAGTTCTCGACTCGCGATTGGGCCGCGTGGGTATTGACTGGCAGCCCTGACTAGGCTCGGTCGTATCGGCGAACTGGCCCTGCTCGTAATCTGGACCCGCGTGACGCTCGCTCGACTCGGAGTGCTGCTCGCACTCGCGTGGTGTAGTTCGTTCCAGGACGCCGAGAGCTCGGCGCTCGAGCGCGAGCGACAGCTCGTCGAGGGAGCGCGCGCGGCGCTCCACGAGTCGAACTACGCGCTCGCGCGCGAGCGCGCCGCAGCCGCCGTGTCGGCTCTGCTGGCCCGTCCGTCCGCGGCGCAAGGTGACGAGTGGCTGCGCATTCTCGAGGCGGCCGGCGACGCGGCGTTCGATGCGCAGGACGCGGACACGTCGAAGACGGCGCGCGATCGCATCCTGGAGATCCGCTCGCGATCGTTGCCGGCCGAGAACGCGGACGTGCTCCTCGCGAAGCGCAAGGCCGCCGCGACGGCGTTTCGACTGCGCGATCTCCGGCGCGCGCAAGCGCTCGAGGAAGACGTGCTCGCCGTCTGCGAGCGAACGCTTCCGGAGGACCACGAAGACGTGCAGACGGCGCGGTTGAACCTCGCCGCCACGTTGCACGAGCTCGGTGACCTGCGCGGCTCGCTCGAGCAGTTCGAGAGCTGTCTGCGGGCGTTCGAGCGCACGCTTCCCGACGAACACCCCCACCTGCAGATCGCGCGCAACAACGTCGCCGCGACTCGACGCGAGCTCGGCGATCTCGCGGGCGCTCGGGCCCTGTTCGAAAGAGTGCTGGAAGTCCGCACGCGCACGTTGCCCGACGGCCATCTCGACGTGCAGGCGACGCGGCTCAATCTGGCCGCGACGCTGGGAGACCTGGGCGACCCGCAAGCCGCCCGGAAACTGTTGGAGACGGTGCGGGAGCACTACGCGCGCACGCTGCCTCCGGAGCATCCGGATCGACTGCTCGCGGACATCAATCTGGCGTCGACGATCAAGGGGCTGGGGGATCTGCGCGGTGCCCGGACGATCGAAGAGTCCGTGCTCGCCGTGCGCATGCGCACTCTTCCCGACGATCACCCGGACCTCCAGGCAGCGCGCAACAACCTGGCCGTCACCCTCGCGCAGCTCGGAGATCAGGAGGGTGCGCGAGCGCTCAAGGAGAAAGTGCTCGAGATGCGCACGGCGACGCTCCCGCCCGACCATCCCGACGTGCAGGCCGCGCGGATGAACCTGGCGACGACGCTGAAGGACCTCGGCGATCTGCGCGGCGCGCTCGCGCTCCAACGCGACGTGCTCGAGGTCTTGTCGCGCACGATGCCCGACGAGGCGCGCATCGTGCAGAACGCCCGCGAGAACCTGGCGGCGACGATGCGCCGGCTGGGCGACGCCGCCGGCGCGCGCGAGATCCTCGAAAGCGTGCTCGAGATCGATCTGCGAACGCTGCCGAGCGATCACCTCGACGTGCAATCGGCGCGAGTCAACCTCGCGGGGGCCTGCGGCGACCTGGGTGATTTCTATGCCGCGCGCGCGCACGGCCAGGCAGCGCTCGAGATCATGGCGAGCCGCCTCCCCGACGACCATCCGACTCTCCAGATCGCGCGCCTGCGTGTCGCGGAGACGATCCAGCGACTCGGAGATCTCGCCGGCGCGCGCGCGCTCCAGGAGCAGGCACTGGACCACTTGGCGCGCGCTCTGCCCGACGAGCACCCACGCATCCAAGCGGCACGTCAGGGACTCGCCGGGACGTTGTACTTGCTCGGCGACATGGACGGAGCGCGAGCTCTTCTCGAGCGCGCGCTCGCCGTCTACGAGCGCACGCTTCCCGACGATCACCCGTCCCTCCAGGACACGCGCGAAGACTTGGCCGCCGTGCTGCACTCTCTCGGACGTACGAGCGATGCGCGCGACATGCTCGACGAGGTCGTTCGAGTCCGCTCCCGCACCATGCCGGAGCATCATCCGCGCCTCTTGCGCTCGCGGGCGAACCTGGCCGTCGTGTTGACCTCCCTCGGAGAGCTCGATGCGGCTCGCACGCTGGCGTCCGACGTCGTGGAGGTGTACTCGCGGACGCTGTCCGACGAGCGCACGGAATGGAGCGTCGCGCGCGAGAACCTGGCGTGGACGCTCGCACATCGCGCGCGCCGCTTCGGGGATGCGACGGCGGGGCGATCCGAGCCCGAGCCGCGCGAGTGGTGCGCACGATTGGTCGGGGGAGCGTGCGCTGCGCGCACGGCCGCCGCCCGGCGAGCACTGCTCACGCTGTCGCCGCGGGAGGCGCAAGCGCAGTGCGAGCGATTGGCCGAAGGCCTGGACACGGCGCTGTCGTTCGCGAACGGGCTCGACCTCTTCGATCCCGTCCGCGAGCTCGATGTCCTCGCTTTCACGCTCAGCGAAGCGACTCGCGGCGCCGCACTCGCGTCGGCGGCGATGATGCGAGCGGCAGCCGGCGCGCCGCCGTACGCGGCGCTGCGCAATCGATTGCGCTTGGAGAGCGAAGCGCTGGCGGAGCTCGCGGTCCGCGATCCATCGAGCGAGCAGTTCCACGCCGCGCGCGTGCGCCGGGAGGGAACGGAGAGCGAGCTCGTCGCGCTCGCGCGCGAGCTCTCGGGTGGGAGAGTTCCCGCGCTCGAACCCGACATCGCGGCTCTCTCCCGTGCGCTCCCGCCGCGGAGCGCGGCCGTCGCGTACCGCAGGTACACCGACACGACGGTCGAGGAACCGGCTCCCGATGGCTCCGGCGCGGTCGTGCCCAGAGACCACGAGGTCGCGCGCCTGTGCGCGTTCATCGTCCGTTCCGCGGACACGGCTGCGTCCGCCGCGAATCCATCGGACGTGTTCGCTCGGGTCGAGCTGGGAGCGATGGAACCGGTGGAGCGCGCCGTGAGCCGGTGGCGCGCCGCGGTGGGAGCGGGAACGCGCACGCGCGGCGCCGCCGCCGGTGAGCCGACGTCGTCGCCGGATCGAGTCGACGACGTCGGAGAGGAGCTCCGCCGCCTGATTTTCGATCCGCTGCTTCCCGCACTGCGCGACGTCGATCACGTGATCGCCGCGCCGGACGACGTGTTGCACCTCGTTCCGCTCGACGCGCTGCCTGCCTCCGCGCCTGCTTCCGCGGAGGATCGCGAGCCGCTGCTCGGGGACCGCCTGCGGATCGAGACGCGCGCGACCGTCGCGGAATTGCTCGCAGCGGTCCGACCGGGCGCGAGCGGCGGGGCGCTCGTCGTCGTCGGCGGTGTCGCGTACGGCCCGACCCCCGGCTCCGAAGCCCTCGGCGCGAGCGAGTCGTCCGAAGCGCGCGCGCCCGGTGACGAGCAAACGCCGGCGAACGAGCGCGATAGCACTCGATCCGGCGGATTCGACGAGCTTCCCGGAAGCGCGGCCGAGGCGCGCGCGATCGCGGATTCGTTCGCAGACCACGGCGGCGCGAATGCGGCCGTGACGATCCTCGACCGCGAGCTCGCGACGCGCGAGAAGCTCATCGAGCTCGCGCCGCGCGCACGTTGGTTGCACGTCGCGACACACGGGTGGTTCGCCAGCGAATCGATCCCGTCGTGGAATGACGCCCGTTCGCGCGACGGGCGCGCCGGCTCGAGCATGCGCATGAGCCGCGCGGAAACGATGAAGGGCATGAGTCCGATGCTGCTCTGCGGGCTCGCGCTCGCCGGCGCCAACTCGACGGACGAGGAGGACGGGCGAGCCCGCGGCCTCGTGACCGCCGAAGAGATCGCGGCGCTCGACCTGTCGCAGTGCGAGCTCGCGGTGCTCAGTGCCTGCGACACGAACGTCGGCGAGCGCCGCGCGGGGCAAGGCGTCGCGAGCTTCCAGCAAGCGCTGCAGATGGCCGGCGCGCGGAGCGCGATCACGAGCCAGTGGAAGGTGCCGGACGACGCGACGCGCGAGTTGATGACCGACTTCTACCGGCGGATCTGGCTCGCGAAGACGCCGAAGTGGCGCGCGTTGTGGGAAGCGAAGCGCACGCTGCGCGACGCGAAGGACGAACGCGGCCATCCGAAGTACACGACGCGCGACTGGGCGGCGTGGATCCTGACGGGAGAACCCGACTGACCGGAGGCTATCGCCCCCGAGCCGGGCGCCCGTGAGCGCGAGCGGCCCGCGGCTCAGCCGACGACCACAGCCGTCCCGCTCGCGTTCACCATCAGCATGCCGCTCGACTGCCCGAGCACCTCGTAGTCGAGGTCGATGCCGACGACCGCGTTCGCGCCGAGCTCCTTGGCCTTGTCGCTCATCTCTTGCAGCGCGATCTCGCGCGCCCGCGCGAGCTCCCGCTCGTACGTCGCCGACCGGCCGCCGACGATGTCGCGGATGCCGGCGAAGAAGTCCTTGAAGATGTTGGCGCCGAGGATCGCCTCGCCGGTGACGATGCCGAGGTAGCGCTGGACGGGACGGCCTTCGATCGTGGGTGTGGTCGTGAGGATCATGACGAGTCTCCTGAGTGCGGCGAGACTACACGGCGTGGGCGGGAATCTTCACGTGCGAGGATTCCCCTGACCGGCGATCCGGATTAGCGGTGCGGACCGGCCACATCGGCAACCGCTCCGACCGCGCGAGGAGCGTGACGTGATCCGTGTCGACTCAGGGGCTCGGCACGTCCACCCATGTCACGGGCTCCACTGCACGACGACGCCGTTCGTGCGATTCGTCGTGGCCGGCGTGCAGTAGCTCACCGCGTTGCGGTAGTAGGCTTGGTAGAAACGCGTGCCGCCGCTGGGCGGAACCAGACCGACGGTCGAGATCGCGAGATCGCCCGGTTGCGGGAAGCTGGACGCGCTCGACACGACCGATCGCAGCCCCAGACGCAGGATCGAGCCGCCCACGCATCCGATGCCGTCGTCGATCGCGGTCGGCGCGGTGCTCGCCGTCCCTTGGAAGAAGAGGCACACGAGGCCCGAGAGGCTCGCCGCGTCCAGGCGCAGGGTGTCGGCACCCACGCTCGCGTTGCCGCTGCCCGAGAGCAGACCGCCGGCGGCGAAGAACGAATTCGCGCACCCGTGCCCCACGGCGCCGTCGTTGGCGCACGGGCACGCGAGTCCTGAACCGTCGCCGAAGCAGAACCCAGCCACCGCGCCCGCGTTTCCGTCGACCGTGCGCAGTGCGAGGCGATAGGCGGAGTACGGCGCAGCGGCGCGGAACACGGACGTCGCGACGAGCGCACGCCCAGCGCCCAGGCCCAGGATCGCCGGCGCGACGGCCGAGCCGGGGCCGACCTCGATCGCGAAGCCCGTCGGATCGTCCACTCCTCCATCAGGCCGAACGCGGGCGGCGAGCACATCGCTCACCTTGTCGATCAGCGAGGTCGAGGCGCGCAGGTCCTGGAACGCGACCACGTAGCGGCTGCCGTCCCACGCGACCGCGGGATGGAACTGTTCCCCCACGACGCCGGGCTGCAGCGCGATCGGCGAGACGTCGAGCAGTGCGCCGCTCGCGAGCACGCGCTTCGCGAGCACGCGCCGCGTCGAGTTCGACGCGCTGCCGTACACCCACGTGATGAGCGCCTGCCCGTCACCGGCGGCGACGCGCACGTGCGAGTTGTACGAGTTGAACGGCCCATGGACGAAGAACGGCGTTCCAACCGCGCCGCTTGCCTCGACGAACACGCCGTTCGCGTCGCAGTGCGGGTCGTTGTTCCAATAGTTGCGCTGCCACACGACGAGCCAGCGCCCGCCGATCGCGCACACGTCGGGTGCGATCGCGTAGTTGCTGTCGATCACCGTCGGGCCCGCGACGACCGCCGCGTCCGCGCCGCGCACGACCGCGAGGTTCGGGAACTGCTGCAGCGGGTAGGCGACCGCGCGCGTCCACGCGACCAGGAACTGGCCGTTCTGACCGGACACCTCCGGGTCCGAGCCGACGCCGAGCGCGACGGGCGCCGCGTCGAGCACGGTCCCGTCGGACGCCATCCGCCGGAAGTAGATCGTGTCGGCCGGCCCGGAGCCGGACGCACCCGCCCACGCGATCAAGTAGATCTGTCCGTCGAAGCCGATCGAGGGCGAGTACGACTGCAGCCCGCTCGCGATCTCGATGGGCTCGGCATCCAGCGCGGCACCGGCGGCGTCGAGACGCGACACGAGGAGGCGCCGCGCGCCGGACGTCTCGCTGCGGAACACCAGCGCGCGCTGCGTCGCGTCACCGGCGAAGTCGGCGCTCGCCTGCGCCGGCGCGCCGATCGAGACCAGCGACTCCGCGCTGATGTCCGACGGCCCGACGACGCGCGCCGAATAGAGATCGAGACCTTCGTACGAGCCCGCGCGCTCGTCGGTCCAGACGAGCTCTACACCGCGCACGGGCGACCCGGCGAGCAATGGATCGGTCTGGTTCGTCACGCCGGCCGAGGAGAACGGGAAGCCCGACGGGTCCAGCGGAACGCCGGCCGCGGAGATGCGCGACAGCTCGATGCCGAAGTACTTCCAGGCGAGGAACCACTGCGTGCCGTCCCACGCGGCGCGCACCGGGCTCGTGAGGTACGGCATGTTGCCGCTGGCGAGGATCGACGCCGGGTCGAGCACGACGCCCGCCGTCGAGACGCGCGCCGCGCGCGCGTCGCCCGTGAGGATCGACGAGTTCACCCGCGGCCAGGCGACCAGGAACTGCGCTCCGCTCGACGCGACATCCGGCGCGCCTTCCGAGAGGAAGCTCGAGGCGACGACGAACCGGCTCGCGTCGAGCGGCTGGAGATTCGCATCGAATCGCCGCGCGTACACGTCGTTCGCCGTGTCGGTGCTCCAGTCGTTCCACACGACGAGGTGCACGCCCTGCGCGTACGCGATGGCGTAGTTCCCGCCGAACGAGCTGGGCGGCATCAGCTGCACCGGCGTCGGATCGAGCACGATGCCCTGGGAGCTGACGCGGGCGGCGAGCACGCCGCTCATGCCCGAGGTCGAGCCGCCGGTGATCGCGACCCACTGCGAGCCATCCGAGTCGAGCGCGTGGCTCGCGACGAGCGTATTCGGCTCGCCGAGCACCAGGAACGGCGCGGCATCGAGCACCGCGCCCGCGGCCGACACGCGCCGTCCCACGATCGCGTTCGAGTACTGCGACGCGTAGGGACCCTGAGACACCCACGTCACCAGCCAGCTCGTACCGTTCCACGCGACGCGCGGGCTCGTGTCGTCGCCGGACGCCGTACCGAGCGCGATCGGCGCCGCGTCGACGCGGCTGCCGTCGGCGTCGAGTCGGAGCGCGAACACGTCGACGCCCGACTCCGGACCGGTGCTGGCCAGCGACACGCGCCGATCGGCCCACGCGAGGAGGAACCCCTCCCCGCCGCGCGCGAGACTCGCCGTGCCCTGGTCGCCCGTGGCGGCACCGATCGCGGCGTCGCCAGCGAGCCAAGTGGGCGGGGAAACGAGCGGGGTTTGACCGGCCGCGGGCGCCACCATGAGCGCCGCGAGCACAAGCTGGGTCGTGAGGGTAGAACGCTGGATCGTGAGGGAGCGGCGCATGTGGGTCTCCAAACGTGGTCCGCGCTCGCCGTGTTCGACCGGGAGCGGTACGACACCACGCTCTCGAGACTAGGACCGCGCACTCGCTACTCCGATCCGCACTCCATCGAAGCTTGCTGCGAACAAGGGCGCAGAGAGCGTCTCGTGGACCTCCGCTCGACGCGAGTGAAGAGGAAGGCCGAGTGGTCCACCTGCGCTAGGATCGCGCGGGTCGCGCCATGTCGTCTTCCCCTACGATGCCGCCCATCGCCGCCCAACTCGCGCTCGCGCTCTATTGCGCGGCGTCCGCACCACCCTTCGCGCGCGAGATCCGGCCGGCGGAGTCGCGGCGCGTGGCGCTGTCCACGGCCGACGGCCGGTCCTTGTCCGCGCGAGTCGTGTGGCGCGCGGATCTCGACGGCACGCTGTACGTGCACGCGGCGCATCCCGACCCGGATCTCGAGCTCGCGCTGCTGGACGAGCAGGGCGCGGTCCTCGCACGCGATGCACGGCGCGGCGTCGTCGCGACGCGACATGCGCAGGCCGATGTCGCGCAGGGAACGCAGGTGTGGATCACGCTCGCGGCCGGCGCTTCGAGCGCGCCGGCGCGCGATGTCGAGCTGTCGCTGAGGACCACCGCCGAGAGCGACGTCACGCGCGGCGCGGCGCGGCGCGCAGCGGACGAGCTGGCCGGGATCGCGGAGCTGGCCGATCCGGGAGCGAAGAGTGCGCGGCTCGAAGCCTGCATCGAAGCGCTCCTCGCCGTCGACGCACGCGGCGAGAGCACGACCGTCGCATGGAAGCTGTGGGAAGCCGCGATCGCGCTCGAGGGTCTCGAGAGACCGGAGCTTCAACTCCGCGGCCTCGAGCCCGCGCTCGCGCACGACGAGCGCGTGCTTCCCGACGACTGGCCCGAGCTCCAGACCACGCGCTTTCGAACGGCGTGCGCGATGGCGCGCGCCGGCCGGCTCGAGGAGGCCGAGGCGCTCTTCGACCGCGCGGTGAGCGGCTGGGTGCGCGGCGGCGCGGCGGAGAGCGTCGAGCTGCAGCGCGCGC
>CAZQHA010000056.1:0-14105 GCA_964592795.1 uncultured Planctomycetaceae bacterium
GTGCGACAGCCTCGGCGGCGCGACCGGGACCGGCGCGAGCTTCGCGGTGAACACGAACCTGATCGGCGCGCACGACGTGAGCGCGACCTTCGTCGACGCCGACGGCAAGACGCACGTCGCGCATCGCGTGGTCAGCGTCATCGACGTCGACACCGACGGCGACGGTCTCTTTGACTCACAGGAGCTGGCGCTGGGCACGAACCGTGACGTCGTCGACACCGACGGCGACGGCATGAACGACAAGTACGAGGTCGATCATGCGTTCAACCCGCTCGCGAACGACGGCGGCCTCGACGCGGATGGCGACGGCTACACGAACTTCCAAGAATCGGTCGGCGGTACGGATCCGCGCTCGCCGAGCTCGTACCCGGGTCAACCGAACCTCACGTTCCTCTCCGCGACCGACAAGCACGCGTCGGTCGTGCTCTCGGCCGATCGCCTCGGCGCGCGCTTCACCGGCTACGGCAACAACGCCGTGCGCTCCGATCGCGCGGTCGTGCCGGGCTCGGGCTTCTTCTACTTCGAAGGCAAGCGACAGATCGCCAAGGGCAATTACGGCTTCGGCATCGGCACAGGGGCGACGTCGCTCTCCGCGCCGATCGGCGCCGACATGGCGAGCTTGGGTGTCAACACGCTCGGCTTCGTGTGGTGGAGCGGCGCGTGGTCCGGCAACCTCGGCGGCGACCAGAACACGTACGGCATGGCGGTCGACTACCGCGGCAGCTACCCGATCGTGTACGTGATCACGAGCAACGTCGTCGACGGACCCGGTGCGGTCGTCAAGACGATGCCGATGCCGGCGATCACGACGCCCGTGTACATCATGGTCGGCGGCTACGCGCTGACGAGCGGCATCCAATCGACGATCAACGCCGGCAACGATCTGCTCGCGCAGCCGTTCGCGTTCGACGTCAAGAAGGCGCTGCAGAACGCAGGCGTCGCCGGCGCGAGCCAAGTCGTGCTCGGCTGGAATCCGCCGGTGCCCGCGCCGGTCGTCGACATCGCGAACGCGCCCGCGACGACGACGATCGGTGCGTCGGTCACGCTCACGGCGAGCGCGACCGACCTCTACGGCAACGATCTCGGCGCGATGATCCGTTGGACGGACAGCGCGAGCGCGAGCACGGCGAACGGGCCGAGCTTCCTGCTTCCGACCGGCAACGTCGGCATCCACAAGATCACCGCGGCAGTGGTGAGCGGCACGACGGTGCTCGCATACGACCAGATCCAGATCGAGGTGCTCGACATCGACACCGACGGCGACGGCCTGTTCGACGCGGACGAGATCGCGCGCGGCACGAACGTGCACCTCGCGGACACCGACGGCGACGGCATCCGGGACGGCTGGGAGGTGCGCTTCGGCCTCAACCCGCTCGCGAACGACGCCGCGCTCGACGCGGACGGCGACGGCTTCACGAACCTGCAGGAGTTCCATGCCGACACGAGCCCGAATTCGGCGAGCGCGTACCCGGGCATGCCGAACCTCGCGTTCCTGAGCACGCTCGACAAGCATCCGTCGGTGATCGTGATGCCGGATCGACTCGGAGTGCGCTTCTCGGGCTACGGGAACTGCGGCGTGCGCTCCGATCGGTCGATCGCGCCGGGCTCGGGCTTCTTCTACTTCGAAGGCAAGCGCGAGATCGCGAAGGGCAACTTCGGATTCGGCGTCGGGCTCGCGTCGACGCCGCTGGACAACCACCCCGGCCGCGACACGACGAGCATGGGGATCAACGCGCTCGGCTTCGCGTGGTTCAATGGCGCGTGGGCCGGCAACCTCGGCGGCGATCAAGACACGTACGGCCTCGCGGTCGACTACCGCGGCAGCACACCGATCGTGTACGCGATCGCGAGCCGGACGCTCTCCGGTCCGGGACAGCTCGTGAAGACGCTGCCGCTCCCGGCGGTGAACCAGCCGCTGTACATCCTCGTGCACGGCTACGCGCTGACGAGCGGCGTGCAGCAGACGATCAACACCGGCAACGATCTCATCGCCAAGCCGTTCCGCTACGACGCGGCACAGATCCTGTCGGCGGCGTCGGTGAACGGCGCGAACCAGCTCGTGCCTGGTTGGAGCCCGCCGGTTCCGAAACCGGTCGTCACGCTCGGCGCGATGCCCGCGAGCCTCTTCGTTGGCCAGAGCGCGTGGCTGACCGCCACCGCGGTCGACCTGCACGGAATCGACGCGACGTCGGCGATCGAGTGGAGCGACAGCGCGAGCAGCGCGACGGCGACCGGCGGATCGTTCTTGTTCATCCCCGCGACGTTCGGCCCGCACACGATCAAGGCGCGCGTCGCCGATCCGCTGACGGGTGTCGCGGGCGAACGCCAAGTCGTCATCCAGGCCATCGACGTCGACAGCGACGGAGACGGTCTCGAGAACCACGACGAGCTGGCGCGCGGCACGAACGCGTTCGTCGCCGACTCAGACGGCGATGGCATGCCCGACGGTTACGAGGTGGCGCACGCGTTCGATCCGCTGGCGAACGACGGCGTGCTCGACGCCGACGGCGACGGCTTCTCGAACACCGCGGAGTACAACGCCGCAACCGATCCGCGCTCGATCGACTCGTACCCCGGCATGCCCGTGTACACGTACCTGAACGAGCTCGACAAGCACCCGTCGGTCACGCTGTCCGCCGATCGACTCGGCATCCGCGTGTCGGGCTACTCGAACGTCGGAGTTCGCTCCGACCGCGCGATCGCGCCCGGCTCAGGCTTCTACTACTTCGAAGGCCACCGCGAAGTCGCGAAGGCGAACTTCGGCTTCGGCGTCGGCATCGCGAGCACTCCGCTCGACAATCACCCCGGCCGCGACGCGACGAGCTTCGACGTCAACGCGCTCGGCTTCACGTGGTTCAACGGCGCGTGGTCCGCGAACTTGGGCGGCACGCAGGACACCTACGGCCTCGCGGTCGACTACCGCGGCGCCCATCCGATCGTGTACGTGATCGTCAGCCAGACGCTCGGTGGACCGGCCGCGGTCGTTCAGACTCGGCCGCTGGCGAACGTGAGCGAACCGCTCTTCTTCATCGTGCACGGCTACGCGCAGACGAGCGGCGTGCAGCAGACGGTCAACACGGGCAACGATCTCGTGAATCGGCCGTTCACGTACGACCCGGTCGCCGCGCTGACGGCGGCGGGCGCCGCGGGCGCCAGCGAGCTCGTGCTCGGCTGGCGCTGAGCACCGCGCGCTCGACGCGTGCGCCGACCGAGCTACTTCGCCAAGATCTTCTTCTGATTGGCGAGGATCGTGCGCTGGTTCGCGAGGATGCGATCGAGCTTTCCTTGGTTGCGCATGATCGAGCCTTGATTCGCGACGATCTTGCCTTGGTTGGCGAGGATCTTGGCTTGATTGCGCTGAATGATCCCTTGGTTCGCCAGGATCTTGGCTTGGTTGTTCAGGACCTTCGTGTCGGCCATCGAGGGGGCTCCGGTTCGGACTCTCGTAGTGCGCGTCGTCGCTTGATTCGGCGCACCCGTCGATATACACCGCGCGCAGATCGATTGTCGAGCGTCCATTCGACGCGCCGACTCGCTTCACAACCGAACCAGGAAGGGCCACTCCATGAGGATCTTGCTCGCCGGTGTCGTCGGTGGATTGATCGTCTTCATCTGGGGCGCCGTGTCGCACATGGCGACGCCGCTCGGTCACATGGGTTTCGCGGCGATGCCTCCGGAGAAGGAGCCCGAGGTCGTCGCCGCCATGAAGGATGCGATGCGCGAGCGGCGGATCTACTTCATCCCGGGCGCGGACATGTCCGCGGAGATGACGACAGAAGCGTTCGAGGCACACTCGAAGAAGATCGAAGCCGGTCCGGCGGCGTTCATCGCGTGGGAGCCGGGATCCGGCGCGGTGCTCGGACCGATCACGCTGGCGACCGAGTTCGGGTTCAACGTGCTCGAGTCGCTGATCGCGGCGTTCATCGTTGGAAGCATGAGCAGCTACTTCCGCCGAGTCGTCGCCTGCACGTTGATCGGTCTTTCCGCCACGCTCACGGTCGAGGGGTCGTACTGGAACTGGTATCACTTCCCCACCGATTACTTCAGCGCGCAGCTCATGCACAACACGATCGGCGCGTTCCTCGCGGGGCTCCTGATCGCGAAGCTGGCAAGGCCGACGTAGCGCCTCTCACGTCTCCCCCGGCTCGAACTGCTCGCGGATCTGCGTCAGTGCGTGTTCCAGAAGATGGCAAGCCGATCAGTCAAACTCACCGAGCAGAGATCCGGGTCGCCATCGCCATCGAGATCGGGAGCGATGACCCACGTCACGCTGCCGGTCGCCTGCGGCTCGGCGAGTATGCGTGGCGTCTTCGAGAACACGCCGGGCGTCGTCTGCGAGTAGACCGACAAGTTGTTGCTCCACGAGTTCGCTGAACACAGATCCAGATCACCATCCGCGTCGAAATCAGCGGCCGCGACCGAAATCGGACGCTCCGTCACGAACTTGAGCCCCCCCAGCAGCTGTGGTTCGGACGAGAACTGGCCTGGGCTGATCTGCAGGAAAACCGAGAGTGTGGTGCTCTCCCAATTCGCTGTGCAGAGATCGAGATCGCCGTCACCATCGAGATCGGCTGCGATCACGCACGCGGGATCGGGCGTCGTCGACGGGCCACCGACGACGACGGGCGTGCTCGAGAACCGGCCTTTGCTCGTCTGAAAGTAAATCGTCAGCGTCGAAGAGGTCTGGTTGGCCGAGCACAGATCCGGATCGCCGTCGCCGTCGAGATCGGCAGCGATCACGTGTCCCGCACCATGCGGGATCGTCGTGTCACCTACCAACACCGGCTCGTTCGCAAAGATTCCGGCATCCGTTTGGAAGAACATCGCGAGCGTATCGTTCTCGCCGCCGGTGGAGCACAGGTCGAGTCGCCCGTCTCCATTGAGATCGGCGGCGACAACGTGATCGGGACCGAACGACTCCAATTCACTGCCAAGAATCATCGGTTCCGAAGTGAATGCCCCCGCCTCGGTCTGGAAGTAGACCGCCAGCGTGTGGGCGGAGGTCGCCGCACACAAGTCGAGATCGGTGTCGCCGTCTAGATCCGCCGCGGTCACGAAGACGGGTCCAAGCGCATTGCCCGAGCTCGGGAGCGTGAGCGGCTCGTTGAGGAACACGCCGGGACTGGACTGACGGAAGATCGCGAGTGAGCTCGTGAGCTGGTTCTCGCCTCGATTCGCCGAGCACAGATCCATATCTCCGTCCTTGTCCAAGTCTGCCGCGGCGACCGCGAGCGGGAGATTGGTTGTGGTCGATCCACCGAGCATGTGAGGCGGCGCGTCGAAGTTCCCGGGGCTCGTCTGGTAGTAGATCGTCCAGTACGTCGTGAGATACGGATTGGCGGTGCAGAGATCGAGATCGCCGTCGTTGTCCAAGTCTGCGGCCGTGACGGATTGGGGGCCGTACGTCGTCCACGACGTGGACAAGACGATCGGATCGTCCGCGAAGACTCCAGCACGGGTTTGGAAGAACACTTTCACGCAGTTGCTTCCCATGTTCCCTGTGCAGATATCGAGGTGGCCATCCGCGTCGAGGTCGGCCAGCCTCACCCGTTGGACGAAATCGTTGATGGAAAGTCCCGAGAGCAGCACGGGCTCGCTCGCGAACACGCCGGGAGACGACTGGAAGTGGATCGACACCGTCGCGGAGCCGTTGACGGAGCAAAGATCAACATCGCCATCTCCGTCCAGATCACCGGACTGCAGGTGGGTGATGGACCCGGTCGCCGGATCTTCGTTCACGACGACCGGCTCCGGCGAAAAAACGCCTGGGCTGACTTGGAAGCGCAGGTACCGCTTGTCGGCCCCGTAACAGAGATCGATGGCGCCATCTCCGTTGAAGTCGTCGGCCGTGACGCAACTCACACCCGACACTTCGGGACCGTTCACCATCAACGGAGTACGCGAGAGCTCGCCGTCGGCCTCTTGGAAGAAGACGAACAGACCGCCCATCTGGAGGCTCGCGCTCCCGGTACACAGATCGAGATCGCCGTCCTGATCGAGATCGGCCGCGACGACGAGATTCGGTCGGTCCAACGTGGTCGAATCGCCGACGAACGTGGGCGCAGGAGTGAATGCTCCAGGACCAATCTGAAAGAAGATCGCGAGCGCATCATTGTCAATGTTCGCGGAGCACAGATCGAGATCGTCGTCCCCGTCGAGGTCCGCGGCGACGACGTGCCACGCACCCTGCGTGATCGGGATGCCTCCGAGCGCCAATGGCGTCGTCGGAAAGGTGCCGTCGGCCGACTGAAGGAACACGACGATTTGGTTGGCTGCGATCCCATAGAGATCCTGGTCACCATCGCGGTCCAGGTCCGCCGCGTCGATGCATGGAAAGAAATTCGCCGGCGGGAAGTCACCGAACTCTTCAACCTCCCCATCGAAGGGAACACGAACGGCTCTCGACTTGTCCGCTTCGCTTGCGACGCCGATCTCCGCATCGAGCGGCACGGCGCGCACGAGATACTCGCCCCCCACGTCGACGTCGGCGGTATCCCACACGAACTGTCGTGTGACTCCCGAAGCGGGTTCGGAGTCGCGCGCGGAGACTTCGATTCGCCAACGATCCAGCGGCTGGACGGCTTCCGCGAATCCGGGCGAAACGGCGACTTCCGTGCGCGATGCGTCGTACGCGTCGATCGTCGCTCTCGCGCGGACGCCGCCGCCGACCAAGAGGTCACGCTCCGTCGGCGTCGAAACGAGCACGCAATCGTCGCGTCCGACGCCAACCGCGCGCGCGGAATCCGGCAGCCCTGCGACGAGCTCGAATCCACGGTTCGCGCCGTGCCCACGCAGGAGTAGCCCTCGTAGTTCGCGCGTACCCGCACGCGGCTCACGTTGCGTGATGACGAAGAGTCGCGTCCCCGATCGGTTCACGGCCAAGTCCTGGGGACGCGTGAACGCGGCATCGAGCACGTCGAACAAGATGGGAATGGGTTGTGCGGCGATCGATTGTCGAGCGTGCGTGTCGAGCTCGATGGACAGGACGCGGCCGGTGGCGTTCGGTGTCACGGCGTCGCGTTCCGCCAAGTACAGCCGGTTCGAGTCGCGCGGATCCAGGGCGATTCCCCACGGCGACTCGAGATCGGACATCACGACGGAGACGATCGGAGCCGTGGTGTCACTCCAATCGAGCCGCAAGAGCGAATCGCCAGCGGTCGCCAGCGCTGCGTGCTTTCCCAGGCTCGCCAGTCCGCGAATCGGACCATCCGCGCCCTTCACGATCGAAGTCGCGATGCCGTTCGACAGGTCTATGCGCGTCAGCTCCCATTGACCGGCCGAATCGGTCGCGATGAGCACGCTCCGCTCTCCGAGCTCGTGCACCATGACATTGGGCTCGCCGTCGCCCGCAGCGATCGCCGTCTCCGCCACCAGGCCGGTCGCCAACTCGACATCGAGCAGCCGCCACGTGCCCGGCGCGCTTCTGTCGAGCACGATGGCGTGCACGCCGTCCTCGATCGGAAGCGCAGCAACCGGATGCACGATGGAGTTCTCGCGCCACTGCGAAGCCGCCGACACGGGGACCTGGGAGCCGCGCACCAACTCGACCTGGCGTCCGACGAAGCCATCGGTGCCGTGCGCCATGAGTCCCGCCGCGCTCGAGGCGAGCTCGGGAAGTCGAACGTGCGTTCGATCGACCGGAATGACGCTACCCGTGAAGTACGTCCGATACTTCGAGCAGACCCGATACTGCGCGCGCAGCTCCGCGTCCTCGAGAATGGCGTGGACCGATTCCGAATCGTCCGGAAGCTCGACGAAGGACTCTCCGAGTCGTCGCCACTGGAACGCGACGGTGACGTCGTCCTCCTCGTCGTCCGTCACTCGGTACGGGATCCGAATGCCGCGCCGCTGATCCGGGTTGAGCACCCACGCCGCATTGTTGAGCAGCGCAGTCGGCTCCGCGTTGTTGTCCACGTGGAACGTCGCCGTCTCGAACGACTCGCCGTACAGCACTGGATCGAACGCCGTCAATCGCAATCGAACGTCGTGCTCGAGCTCCGCCAGGTCGAAGTCGGTGTCCCAGAAGAACTCGAGCGCAGTTCCCTTGCGATCGGCAACGACTCCCTCGAAGGCGAAGTCGGGCGTCGACGCATCGAGCGCCGGACGCGCCGGCTGCCAGCCGAGGTCCGGCGCGTCGCCGATGATGTCGTACTCGATGCGAATCCGCACCACGTCGTCGGACGTATCCGACACGATGAACGCGATGCCGACCGTTCCGTCGACTTCGATGGTCGGAACCGTGGCGGTCGCGATCTCCGGCGGATCGTTCCCGAGCCCGAAGTCGCCGTTCGCTCCGAGCACGAGCTCTTGGATGCCGTTCTCGAGCACCGCGGTCACACGCACGTCGTCGGTGAAGCTGCCGTCCTTCGGCAGCCCCTCCTCCGCCGCAAAGTTCCACGGCACGTCGTACGTGATCCCGTCTTCGGACGTCGCGCACTCCGCAGGATTGCCCGGCAAATCTTCGAGCTGCGTGATCAGCTGCGACGGCTTCCCACCGATCGAGTACGAGAGCGCGACGCGGGCCGGATCGCCTTCACGATCCGAGAGGACGAAGCGCACGCGCGCGGGCGACACCTGCGGGCTCTCGATCGCGAAGCTCGACAGAACCGGCGGTGCGTTGGCCGCTCCGCCGCTGTCGCCGCCGCCGGATGCGATCGCCGCAGTGCCGGCGCCGCAGCCGGCGAGGAATGGGAGCGCGAGAAGCGCAAGTCGCACCGTGTGAGCCATGGTTTCCGTCGAACGGGGACAGGGTCCGCCGCGATGGGAACGAACGGCACGGCACCCATCGCACGAGGAGTACCCAAAAATATCCGACGACGCCGGCAGCCGGGAGCGCGCCCGCGGCGCGCGGATCGACTCTCCGCGATGTTCCGGTCCCGCTCTTCGACGCGCTTCCCTGGTACCCGCGCTGCGGGTCGCGCGCCGCGGTATCCTACGTTCCGTTTTCGGTGCACTTCGTGCCCGCAACGGCTTCGCGCGCCGGGAGGTCATCATGAAGAGTTCGTACGTCGGTCGCTTCACGGCGCTCCCGCTGACCCTCGCGATCAGCAGCCTCGCAACCGCGCAACAAGCCGCACCCGTCCTGCAGTCGCCCGCGAACGGGTCGAGCGTGCAGGTGCCGTTCACGATCTCGTGGTCGTCGGTCTTGCCGCCGACTCAAGTCAACGGCGGATACAACTGGCAGGTCAGCACTTCGCCGACGTTCTCGCCCATCGTGCTCGGCGACTCGACGAACCCCGCGACGACGCAGGACGACGTCAGCGGACTCGTCAACGGGACGTACTTCTGGCGCGTGAACGCCGTGAACTCGGCGCTGCAGACGAGCGCGTGGTCCGCGACGCAGAGCTTCGTCGTCACCGGCGTCGGGCCGGGAGCGCCCGGCACGCCGGTGCTCAATCCGACGCAGGGCTACTCGACGTTCCACCCGTGGGAGCTCATTCGCTTCAGCTGGTCGAACGTTCCCGACGCGGTCACCTACCGACTGGAAGTGTCGAACAACCCCGGCTTCCCGCTCGGCTCGCCGCAGCAAGGCATCCAGACCTTCTGGAACGACAACATCCCTTCGAACCACGACGGCTACGTGCACACGATGGAGGGGAACTGGTTCGCGCGCGTGTTCGCCGTCAGTGCCGACAATCCGCAGACGGGCGTGCGGAGCTTGCCGTCGAACGTCATCACGTTCTCGTGCTTCTACGACAATCCGATCGGCCCGCCGCCGGTGCTCGTCTCGCCGATCGACAACCCGACGTTGACGCTGCCGGTCACGCTCCAATGGGCGCACGTCCCCAATCCGCAGTCGAGCGGCTACATCCTCGAGATCGCGAGGGATTCGGGCTTCACGA
The DNA here is from genome assembly GCA_964592795.1 of uncultured Planctomycetaceae bacterium. Lineage (GTDB taxonomy): Bacteria > Planctomycetota > UBA1135 > UBA1135 > JANLUN01. The sequence goes on from CAZQHA010000056.1 coordinate 9,843, forward strand.
ACATCGAGTGGTTCTACAACCAGTACACGGAGCCGGCGCAGGAGATGCTGTCGCTCACGTCCGGTCCCAAGTTCTGGCGCGTGCGTTCGCAGCACGGGAACTCGTCGCCGACCACGGCCGCGATCACCGCGCCGTCGACGACGGGCCGGTTCACGATCAGCTCCGCGCCGCCGGTGCCCGTGTCGCTCTTCCCGATGGGCACGCCCGGGTTCGTGTACAGCGGATCGGAAGGCCGCGTCGCGCTGCAGCTCACGGCAGGCGTCCCGGCGGCGGGCGCGACGATCGCGCTCTCGAGCTCGCTTCCCAGCGTCGCACCGGTCCCGTCGACGATCGCGATGCAGGGAACCCACGCGTGGACGAGCTTCCAGGTCTTCTACGGACACGTGACCGCGCCCACGCAGGTGACGTTCATGGCTTCGCTCAACGGCGGAACGTCGTCGAACACGTTCGCGCTGCGTCCGCCGACGTTGAACGACGATCCGCTCCAGTCCGTCGTCTTCGCGACCGGCGGTGCGACGATGCCCGGTTGGGTGAACATGGAGGGCAGCGGGACCGCGCCTCCGGGCGGATTCGTCGTGAGCTTGTCCGACAACTCGCCGTTCGCGAGCGTTCCGCCGACGGTCACGATCCCCGCGTTCTTCAACGGCGCCGGCTTCTCGATCCCGACGAGCCCCGTCGCGACGACCACGCCGGTGACGATCACCGCGACCGCGAACGGCGTGACGGCGCAGTGGACGATCACGCTCGCGCCGAGCTCGGCACCGGCGACGTTCACGGTGAACCCGGCGTCGACGTCGAACGGATCGCAGGGAACGGTCACGGTCTCGCAGCCCGGCGGATTCGACGAGCTGCTCCAGGTGACGAGCAGCAACCCGGCTGTCGCCTCGGTTCCGGGCACGGTGTCGATCTCCGCAGGCAGTGGCATCGGCTTCTTCCCGATCACGACATCCCCGGTCGCGACCACGACGCCGGTCAACATCTCGGTCAGCGGCGGCGGCGTCACGATGACGCGCACGCTCACCGTGTTCCCGTCGCTTCCGCTCTTGACCGCGTTCACGGTCTCGCCGTCGACGATCGCGGGCGGCAACCCGGCCACGGGTACCGTTACGCTGGGAAGCGCGGCTCCGCCGGGCGGGGTTGCCGTGAGCCTTTCGAGTGGCATGCCCCTGAGCGCCAGCGTGCCTGTCAGCGTGACGGTTCCAGCAGGCGCCACGACCGCGTCGTTCCCGATCACGACGTTCCCCTCGAGCACGACGACGTTCAACGTCACGGCGACGCTCGGCGAGGTGACGATCTTCACGCCGATCACCGTGGGGCCGCCGGCGCCACCGCCGACCCCGTCGGCGCCGACGCTGCTCTCGCCGGCGCACCAATCGACGGTCGCGCAGCCGATCACGTTCGATTGGACGGACGCGGCCAACGCAGCGAGCTACGTGATCCAGATCGACAACTCGTCGACGTTCTCGGCTCCGCTGACGCTCACGCAGTCCGTGAGCGCGTCACAGACGACGATCTCGGGCCTGCCCGCGCAGCAGCTCTTCTGGCGCGTGCGCGGCGTCAACTCGGCCGGTGTCAACGGCCCGTTCTCGTCGGTGCGACGGTTCACGGCGCAGACGGCCCCGCCGGCGCCGAGCCTGTCCGCGGTCAGCGTCAGCCCGAGCAGCTTCGTCGGCGGGAACAGCGCGACCGGCACGGTGACGCTCACCAGCGCCGCGCCGAGCGGCGGGCTCGTCGTCAACCTGAGCTCGAATTCGGCCGTGACCTCGGTGCCCGCGAGCGTCACCGTTGCCGCCGGCGCGACGAGCAACACGTTCACACTGACGAGCAGCTCCGTGTCGAGCAACACGCCGGTCACGATCACCGCGACGCAAGGTGCGAACACGCGCACGGCGAACATCACAGTCACGCCGGTGCCCGCGCCCGCGAGCTTGAGCGCGGTGAGCGTCAGCCCCGCATCGGTCAACGGGGGTGGTTCCTCGACCGGCACGGTCACGCTCACGAGCGCTGCGCCGGCCGGCGGGCTCGTCGTGACGCTCGCGAGCGCGAACAGCGCGGTCGCGTCCGTGCCGGCCAACGTCACGGTCACCGCGGGCACCACGACCCGCACGTTCACGGTGACGACGAGCACGGTCACGAGCAGCACTCCAATCGCGATCACGGCGACGCACGGCGCGACGACGCGCAGCACGACGCTGACCGTCAATCCGGCGCCGACCGGTCCGTTGCCCGCCCCGTCGCCGATCGCGCCTGCGAACGACGCGCGTTTCTCTCCGGGCCAGATGATCCACTTCGACTGGAGCGACGTCGCCGGCGCGGCGAGCTACACGCTACAGATCGACAACCAAGAGTCGTTCCCCACGCCGCTGATCCTCCAGCAGAACGCGACCGCATCGCAGCACGGCACGAGCACGCTGCCGACGATGACCATGTGGTGGCGCGTGCGCGCCAACGGCGCCTCCGGCTCCCCCGGCGCATGGTCCGCCGTGCGGCGATTCGAGGTGAAGGACTAGATCGTCACCAGGCGACGCGGAAGGCGTTCGAGACGTTGAACGTCTCCGGCGAGCAGAACCCCGCGATCGCGTTGCGGTACACGAGCTGGTAGTACGCGCTCGCGCCGGAGACCTGCCCCGTTGCCAAGCTCACGGGGATCGTCTGCACGGTGTTGGGGTACATCCACTCGCCCGCGAGCGAACCGTTCGTCCCGGCGTGGTGCTCCCCGAAGCGGACGAACGCGCCGTCGACGCAGCGCACGCCGTCGCCGAACGCGATCCCGCTCGCGGTCTGTGCGTCGCCTTTCAGCAGGTACGCGAATCCTCCGTAGCCGCCGGCGATCCGAGCGCGCAGCTGAAGCGAATCGGGAGAGGTCACGCCGACGACGTGCAAGCGTGCGCCTTCCAAGTCGAACGAGTTCGCGCACCCGGCATCCGCAGCGCCCGGCGGCGCGGGCACGAAATCCGGCGGCGCACACGGACAAGCCGCCGCGAGGCTTCCGTCAGCGAAGCAGAACGCGGATCCGTCGAAGCCCTCGCAGTCGTCGGGGACGCCGCTCGCGTTGTTGTCGATCGAGAACCCGCCCGCGAGATCGCACGCGTCCGCGACGCCGTTCGCATTGCAATCGGGAGTCCCGGGACATCCCGGCGAGAGCTTCGCGATCCACGTGCCCCACTCGTTGCCCGCGGCGGCGTACTGCTGGATCGACCAGATCGTCCTGTCGTCGACCGGATCGACGCTCGTCAGGCTGTAGTCGCCCCAGCGATTGAGCCCGCCCTGATCGAGGTGCACATACGGTCCCTCGCCCGACTTCAACAGGATTGGCAGCGACGTCGTCCCCGGCGGATCGATCGCTCGTCGGCCGGCGACGTACGCGGCGACGTACTCCTCCGCGCTCGATCCCGAGAACCCGAGCGCGACGTCGCCCGCCGCGTTGACCGCGATCGATGCGTAGTAGAACGAGCGTACGTCGTCCGCCACGGTGCCGACTTGCGGCGCCGTCAAGCCGACGGGATCGAGCTCGTACCAACGCACGGCCGCGCGCTCGAGCGTGTTCCGTATGCCGTGCGCCGTCCACACCGATCCGTTGCGGTAGATCGCGTTGATCGGCCGCACGTCGATCGTGTGGATGAACGGACCGCCGCCGAGCGCGGGAACGTCCGGAGGATCGGCGTGACCCGGCACGGTCACCGAGCCTTGCTCGACGAGCGTCGGCGCCGTGAGCGGCGGCACCACGGCACGGAGGCGCAGCTTCGTCGGCGTCTGTCGCGACACGAGGTACTCCGCCGGCGCCGGTCCATACGTGATGCAGGGCTGGATCGCCCACTCGAACACGAGATGGCGCCACGCGGTGACGGTTCCGAGCACGGGCGTCGCCGCGAGCAGCGGCGCCTTGTCGATCGCGAAGAGCGCCATGTCGAAATTGCCGCCGACCATGTACGCCGCGAAGTACACGCCGTTCGCGTCGACGCCCAGCGTCGGGTAGTCGGGCCAAGTACCGGCGTCCTCGCCTTGCGAGACGACGATCGACGTCTTGAACCACGGGCCCAGCGGATCGGCCGACATCGACATCGCCAGGAACACGCGGTCGATGAAATCGGTGGTGAGCAAGAAGAAGCGCTGGCTGTGCGGATCGAAGAGGATGCGCGGATCCGCGCCCGCCTGCAGGCCGAAGAAATTGTTCAACGAGCTCGCGAACAGCTTCGCGCCGGACTGCTTCGAGTAGACCGAGAAGCTGTTGTTGATCGCGACGACGAAGTGGTCGAGCCCGAC
>CAZQHA010000057.1:0-14085 GCA_964592795.1 uncultured Planctomycetaceae bacterium
ATCCTGGTTCGCGCGCGATTCCCGACGCGCTTTTCGCCGCGGCCGCGGCGCTCCCGCATGGAACCGATCTACCTCGACAACGCCGCGACGACGCCGATCGACCCCGAGGTCGTGGCCGCGATGCGGCCGCTCCTCGAGTCGGATTTCGGCAATCCCTCGTCGCGACACCGGCTCGGCGCGCGGGCGGCGCAGGCGATCGACGCGGCGCGCCTCGCGGTCGCGCGCGCGACCGGTGCGCGACGCGCCGACGAGATCATCTCGTCGGGCGGGACCGAGGCGAACAACCTCGCGGTGCTCGGCGCCGCGCGCGCGCGGGCGAAGCACGGCAAGCACGTCTTGATCGGAGCGACCGAGCATCCGTGCGTGCGCGAGGCCGCGCTGGCGCTGCGCTCGGAGGGCTTCGCGGTCGACACGCTCCCGCACGGCAAGGGCGGCACGCTCGACCTCGACGGCGCCGCGGCGGCGATGCGCTCCGACACGGTGCTCGTCGCGCAGATGCTCGTGCAGAACGAGTGCGGCTCGATCTACCCCGTGCGCGAGCTCGCCAAGATCGCACGCACGCGCGCGCCGAACGCCCATGTCCACGTCGACGCGGCGCAGGCGTTCGGCAAGCTCGAGATCGCGATCGGCGACCTCGACGTCGACAGCGTCGCGATCAGCGGGCACAAAGTTCACGCGCCGAAGGGAACGGGCGCGCTCGTCGTCGCGGGCGAGAAGCCGCTCGTGCCGCTCTTCTTCGGCGGCGGACAGGAAGCCGGCCGCCGGTCGGGCACGGAGAACGTCGCGGGCGTCGTCGGCTTGGGAACCGCGGCGAAGCTGGCGCACGAGCGCCTCGCGGCATCGGTCGCCACGATGAGCGCGGCGCGCACGGCGTTCGTGCGCGGCATCGGGCGCATCGCGGGCGTGCGGGCGTTCGAGCCCGGCGGCGAGTCGCAGCCGCGTTCGCCCGCGATCCTGGCGCTGATCCTCGAGCGCTTCCCCTCCGAGGTCGCGATGCACCACCTCGAGGAACGCGGCGTGATCGTGAGCGCGGGCAGCGCGTGTCACTCGAAGACGAGCGAGCTCAGCCCGTCGCTGAAGGCGCTCGGCCTGACCCCCGACGAAGGGCGCCGGATGCTGCGCGTGTCGTTCTCGCGCTCGACGCGAATCGAGGACGTGGAAGCCGCGCTCTCGGTGCTCGAGAACGTGTGTCGCACGCTCACGCCGGTCGCCAAGTAACGCGCGCGCTCACATCGACATGACTCCACCCACGAAGCCGGCTGCATCGACGTCGCGCGAGCTCGAGCTCCCGCCGCCGACGTGCGTGCTCGTGCGCTACGGAGAGATCGCGCTGAAGGGCGGCAATCGGCGCGACTTCGAGTTCGCGCTCGCGCGCAACATCCGGTCGGCGCTCCGCCAGACCGCGAGCGCCCGAGTCGACCGACTCGAAGGCCGATTCGTCGTGACGCCCGAGCGCCGGACGACGGAGGTCGCGCGTCGATTGCAGGACGTGTTCGGCATCAAGTCCGTGTCGCCGGTGTGGTCGGTCTCGACCGATCCCGAAGCGATCGTCGCGACATCGCGCGCAGTGGTGTCCGACGCGCTCGCGCGGCGTCCGGGCGCGCGCGAGGTGACGTTCCGCGTGTCGTCGAAGCGCGCCGACAAGACGTTCGCGATGGATTCGGTCGAGCTCGACCGCCACGTGGCGGACGCGATCATTCCGTTCGAGCCGAGGCTGCGCGTGCAGCTCGTGAAGCCCGAGCTCGAGCTCGGCATCGAGGTGCGCCGCGAGGACACGTACGTGTTCGTCGATCGCTTCCCCGGCCCCGGCGGTCTGCCGGTCGGAACGCTCGGACGCGCGCTGTGCCTCTTGTCGGGCGGCATCGATTCGCCGGTCGCGGCGTGGATGGCGATGAAGCGCGGCCTCGCGATGTCCTTCGTCACGTACCACTCGTACCCGTTCATCGGCGACTCGTCGAAGCAGAAGGTGATCGAGCTCGTGCGCGCGCTGTCGCGCTACCAACCGCACAACCGCCTCTACGTCGTGCCGTTCGCCGACGTGCAGGTCGCGATCCGCGACGCCGCTCCGGAGGGATACCGAACGATCCTCTACCGCCGGATGATGCAGCGCATCGCGACGCGCCTCGCGGAGAAGTTCGGGCTGTCGGCGCTCGTGACGGGCGACAGCCTGGGCCAGGTGGCGAGCCAGACGCTCGAGAACATCGCCTGCATCTCGGCCGCGGCCGGCATGACCGTCTTGCGGCCGCTGATCGGCTTCGACAAGGACGAGACGATCGACATCGCGCGTCGCATCGGTACGTTCGACATCTCGAGCCGCTCGGAGCCGGACTGCTGCACGCTCTTCATGCCGAGCAAGCCGATCCTGCGCGGAAAGACGGAGATCTGCGAGCGCGTCGAGGCGGGCCTCGATGTCGAAGTGCTGGTAACTCGCGCGGTGGAGTCGGTAGAGATTCACGACATCGAGAGCGAGGTCTGAGCGCACAAGGAACGTCCATGAAACGCTGGCTGCTTGCCGCCGTGATCGTGGTGATTCCTTTGGCCGCATGGCTCGGATTGCGCGTCGAGACCGACCGAAGGGTACATCCGACGATCCAGATGGACGGAACTGCGAACGCAGACGTCATCCGGCCGTCCGCCATCGAGCTGGAGGATGAGGTCGAATCTGATCCCGAACCCCTCTCTCCGACGCGAGCCGCGATCGATGGTGATGCTTCGCGATCTGGGGCCGACGCATCCGCGAGTCGAGACGGCATCGAATTCGTCGTGCGCGGCTCGAACGGCGGGCGGATCTTCGGTGCGATCGCGCGGACGGTCGGTGAACCTTCGATCGAGAGCGCTCCGACGGACGCATCCGGCCATGGCCGCTTGCCGTCGACTTCGGGCGAGCTTCGCTTCCTCGCGCTCGGCTATCGATCCGCGACCGCGCGAGTGACGGCCGAGGACGAAGCGTTCCAAGTCACGCTCGAGCGACTGCCGGAGCTCGATCTCGTCGTCGAACGCCGGGATCGAATCGCGCCCACCGGCCTGACGGCGAAGCTGTGGTTCACGGAGACATCGCCGTTCGTCGGCGAGGAAGGCGATGGTTCGCTCGCGGTTCAGCGGTCACTCGGGGCGCCCATTCCAAGCGAGCGTGAGGTCCACTCGCATCCCGACCGTCCACCCGCGGACGGGATCCTACTCCGTTTCGCGTACAAGGTCGGTTCGAACGGACGCCTCAGGATTCCAGGTCTAGCCCCGACGCGAAGCGTTCAACTGCGCATCGAAGATCGCACGGGTTCCGCGTTGACGGTGCACGAGCTCTCGCCGTCGGTCTTTCACTCCCACAGTCCATACGTGATCACGATCGATCAATCATCGCGAACGCTCGAGGTGCGCGTCGTCGACGAAGCGCGCCAGCCGGTGTCTGGCGCGAGGATCCGCTCGAGAGCGAACGGCGAACGGCTCGCGCGAACGCGATTCGACGGAGTGGCACGCATCACGGATCTCTACGCGAGCCCGATCGATCTCGGCATCGAGCCTCCCGTGCACCTCCCCGTTCGATTGCGCGGCCTCGTCCTCGAGTCCGCATACGAACGACGGGAAGTCGTCGTCGTCCGAGGACGCTCGATTCGTGTGCACGTCGTGGATGCGGTCGGCGCGGCCCTGTCCGCCGAGGAGGTGACTGCGCGCATGGGAGATGAGCGCGTCGGGAAGCCGCGGCGCTGCGACAACGACGATTGCTTCCGAATCGACGAGCTCCCCGCGGGAACGGTGACCTTGCTCGCACAGGTGCGCGGCACGTACTTCCCCTGGCGCCACGACACGAACGACCCCGACGCGGTGATCGTCATTCCCGACCATGGAGTGCTGGTGGTGGAGCTCACGCAGCCGTTCGGCTTTCCCACGGAGGTCACGGTGAGCTTGTCACCGGAGCCCGAGCTCGACGGAACGCCGCCCCGCGCCGTGCCCGGAGCTCGACGGCAGGTGTTGGGCTCGGAGCTCGACATCCCCATGGTTCTCGATGGCATGCTGCCGGGGCGGTACACCGTGGAAGTCTCGCTCTGGGATCGATCCGACGTTCCCATCCGCCGAAGCGCGACGATTCCAGGCGTCGTCATCCGACGCCACGAGGAAACGATTGTTCGTTGCGCGCTCGACGAATCGAACTAAACCCATGAAACGCTGGCCGATCGGTCTCGCTGTCATCGGAACGCTGATCGCGCTCGTGATCGGCTTCTGCTCGGAGGGCGATCCGAAGCCCAGCGCTCCAGCCGAGTCGGCGAACGTCGTCCTTGCGCCCGCGCCCGTGCCGTCGCCACCTGCGCCGGAGCTCGACGCACTGAGCACGCAGGACCCGGCCAAAGGCTCCGACGCCGCGACGCGCAGCGCCGTCGTATCGGTCAGCGACTCCCCATCGCTCATCATCGACGTCCTCTGGTCGGACGACACGCCCGTCGCGAACGTCCGCTTCGTGTTCGCGCGCGGCGAGACGGTGCTCGAGACGCACTTCGTCGAGCGTGGCGGCCGTTTGTCGCTCCCGCCGCTCGGTCGCGACGTCGACGTGCTCGTGCTTGCGCAGCTGTCGCTGCTCGTGCGACACCACTTCGACAATGCCATCGGGCAGTACGTGCTGCGCGTTCCGGCCGGCGTGACGTTGCGCGGGACCGTGCTCGTCGATGGAGCGCCGCCGACTGAGTCGCTGTCGATCGCGTTGGTCTCACGCGACGAAGACGTCGGCGTCGAGCCGCCGCCGACGTTCGTCCAACGCCAAGTCGACCTCCGCGGCTACCAAGGCAAGCCGATACGCACGGCCTCGACCGATGCGAAGGGACGCTTCGAGTTTCGCGATCTGCCGGCCACGTGGACTGGAACGCTCGACAACTGGGATTGGTTCGAGTGGGAGGACGCGCATCCGATGCTCGTCACGGATCCGTCGCGCGAGGTCCTCATCCGATTGCGGAGCCCGCCGATGATCAGGGGTCGCATCGTGATGCCCGACACGAGCTCGCCCGCTCCGGACGCGTACGGCACATACGACGCGAAGTGCACCGACGGCGAAGCGTCGGGCGAGCTTCGATCGGAGCTCGACGGACGGTTTCGAATCCGGATGCCGTGCCATGGCTTGACGAAGTTCCTCGCGACCGTCGGACTCGCCGGCGTCGGACGCGCCACATTCGAGCTGCATGACGTCCCATCGAGCGGCATCGACGTCGGCGACGTCGTGCTCGAAGCCGCGCGGGATGTGTACTTCGTCGTCCAGGACGCGAGCGGCAAGCCGATCGAAGGCGCCGTCGTCGCGACGTTCGACGAGATGCCGATCGTCAGCGGCCCGACGGACAGCAACGGTCGCGGCACGTTGTCTGCCGTTCCCGAGTCGATCGATCTCGTGCGCGTGCGAGCGCTCGGATACGCAGCGCTCACTCGCGGGCTCGGCTCCGAGGCCGGCACCGCCATCGCGCCGGTTGCGATCACGCTCGAGCGGCTCCCGCATCTCACGATCATCGTCGAACGACAGGGCGGCGAACCCGCGCGCGACGTGCTCGTTCGACTCCACGGTCGCGGCAATCCGCCGTTCCTCGAGGAGAGCGGCCGACCGTCGTTCCGCGATCGGCGCCCGTTCCTGAAGGAGGACGGTGACGGGTCGCGACCCATCCAAGTCGATCTCGGCGCACCACAACCGGGGTCGCGCATCTCGCGCTCGACGGGCGGAAGTCTGTCGAACTACGAGTTCGTGTACCGCGTGGACGACGAAGGCCAGCTCTCGATCCCCGGCCTCAGCGTCGAAGCGCAGTTCAGCGCGCGCATCGAGGACATCACGGGCGCCGTGCTCGCGGAGCGGAACGTCGAACCGTCTTGGATCACGTCGGGCACGCCGCTTCGCATCGTCGTCGAAGGCGCGCCGCGCACGCTCGAGCTGCTCGTGCTCGACGAAAAGCGACAACCGCTGCGAGGCGCGAGGGTGTCCGCAAGCGACGTCGGTTCGGCCACGTTCGGCGAAGCGCTGATCGCGACGACGCTCTCGGACGGCATCGCGGGGATCCAACCGATCTATGCCCAGCGATTCGGCTTGCGCGTCGAGTTGGCGGGGTTCGTCCCCTTCCGCCTCGATGAAGTCGTTCTCACCCATGCGTTCGAGCGGCGCGAAGTGATCCTGACTCTGGGCCAGTCGGTTCACGTGCGCGTCGTCGACTCCACGGGAGCGGCGCTGGCGGCCGACGGCGTCGAGGCGAAGGTCGAGTCGCACAAGGTTGGCAAGGTGACGCGCTGCGTGATCGACGACGAGTGCTTCCGCATCGACGACTTGCCGCAGTCGATGGTCGAGATCGGGGCCTTCGCGGGCGGCGTGCGCTTCGCAAAGGGGCACGATCCGCGAGAGCGCGACGTGGTGATCGAGATCCCCGAGCACGGCAGCGTGCTCTTCGAGTTCTCCGAGCCGCTCTCCTCGTCGGGCCGTCTCGTCGTCATGCTCGCGCCGGAACCCGCGGCCGATGGAGCTCCGTCGGAGAACGCGGAGATCATGCGGATGGTGCCCCGCGAACCGCCGGCGACGTCGTTCGAGCTGCCGGTCGTCTTCCCAGGTCGCTACACAGCGCAGGTGAAGGAGACGAATCTGGCGGACGGCGCGGCGCCGCTACAGTGTCGAGTTTCCGATGTCGTGGTCCGAGCCGGCGAACGCTGTGTCGTACGCGCGCGACTCTCGCGCTGATCGCCCATCGGTTCGTGCGGTCTATTGCTACCCTTGCCGCACATGAACAGGAGCGTCGCACTCGTCGTGGTGCTGATTGCCGCGCTGGGCGTCGTGGCAGCCGTGGTCATGCACAACTCGGACGCACCGCAACGTTCGCTCGAGCCGGCGGCGATCTCTGTGCCGGAGACGTCGGCGATCACGCCGCTCGAATCACTCAGCGACGTCGAGGTTGCCGAAGAGTCAGCCCCGAAGAATCGAGATCCGGCAACCGACGGGGCCGTCGCGGACTCACTCGTGCTCGAAATCATCGCGTCGGACGGCACGCCGGTTCCGAACGTTCGAGTCGTGCTGACTCGTGCTGAGCTCGTCCTCGAGAGCAAGACCGTCGAGAGCGGCGGTGTCGTCACGCTTCCGCCGCAGGGTCGCGACGTGGACGTCTTCATCTTCACGAATTCGGCGTTGCGCCTGCAGCGCCATCTGGAAGATGCGATCGGAAGTCACGTCGTCCGAATTCCGGAAGGAGCGACGCTCCGTGGAACCGTCCTCGTCGAGGGAGCGGCGCCGAACAAGTCGATTCCGATTCAGCTCCTCGCGCGCGCCGAGAGCTCTGGATTCGAGCCCCTGCCGGATTTCCTCAGCCGTCAACTCGGCTTCGGCAATTCCAAAGGCAGCGTTCACATTTTCGTGCAGAGCGACAAGGCCGGTCGGTTTGAGTTCAAGGACCTTCCGCCGACGCTGAAGGGCGCCGTGTCGGCACCCTCGTGGATGTACAAGAAAGAAGACGGGAAGTCTATCGAGATCACAGACGTGACACAGGAAGTCATCCTGCGATTGCTCGAACGTCCCGGGATCACCGGACGCGTCGTGATGCGCGGAACGACGAGCGGGATCGCCAAGGCCAGAGGCAAGTACACGCTCGCGGTCTCGGAAGGAAATCGGCAGTTCGACCAGCAAGGGACTTTCGAGACCGAAGAGGACGGATCGTTCCGCATCCGATTCGAGCGCTTCCCAAGTCGCGTCACCGCGACCGTCAGCGCGTGCGGGGCCGGACGAGCGTCCATCGACGTGAGCGACTTTCCAGCCACTGGGATGGACGTCGGCGACGTCGTCCTCGATCCGGCTCCGGATCTCTGGTTCGTGGTGCACGACCCACATGGGAAGCCGATCGAACGTGCAACGGCGTCGACCGTCGACGATCTGCGCATCGTGAGCGCGCCGACGGACTCCGAGGGTCGCGGCGCGTTGTGCGCGCTTCCTTCCACGACGGAACGCGTGACATTCCAAGCGCCCGGGTATCGATCGGTCACGCGGAATGCACGATCCGCAGTCGGAGCCAGCCCACTCGACGTGATGATGGAACCCGTCGCCGTGCTCGAGATCGCCGTCACCGAGCGATCCGGAGCGCCTGCGAGTCGACTCCCCGTCCGACTCAAACACGCGCAGGACGAAACCGCCGGAGTGCTCGACGAGAACGGCGTGTTGCAGAGCGTTCAACTCCTCCGTGGAACTCCAGGAAGGGACGACGAAGAGTTTGCACGCACCTACGAATTGGATGGAGCCGGGCGATTGCGCCTCGGCGGATTGAATCCGCTGACGCGATTCGAAATCTCGGTCGAGGACCTCACACGCACGAGATTGTTCGAGAGCATCCTCGACGCTTCGTTCATCGGATCGAAGGAGCCGTACCGAATCGTACTCGACACCGACGCGAGCGTCCTCGAGGTGCTCGTGGTCGACTCCGCGCGCCAACCGATCTCCGGTGCGATGGTGTCCGTCGACCCACGCGGAGAGGCATCCAGAAGGACGGATGCGGAGGGAGTCGCACGGTTCGAGCCGATCTACACGAGGCTGTGCAAGATTCGCGTGGACGTCCCGGGTCAGGTCACCGTGAAGCTCGATGACGTGGCCATCACGCACGAACTCGAACGGCGCGAGGTCGTGATGACGGCCGGACGATCGATCGAGGTGCGAGTCGTCGACCGGACGGGGAAATCGATGCGAGCCGACAACATCGGGGTGAAGTATGAGGGGAAGACGGTCGGACGTTGGTCTCGCTGCGACGACGGCACTTGCTTCCGTGTCGTCGACCTTCCGCATGGTGTGCTCGAGCTCACGGCGTGGGTCGCCGGACAGAAATTCGTCCAGGAGCATCACTCACGCGATCCGGTCGCGACGATCGAGATCCCGGCTCATGGCAGCCTGTTTCTCGAGTTCTCCGAGCCGCTCACACCGCTTCGTTCGTTCGAGCTCGAGTTGCTGCCGCGTGGAACAGATGGCGCCGTCACGGGCGCGGGTAGGTTTTCGACTCGGTTCAAGAGCGAATCGCAGACGGAGTCGCTCGAGGTCCCGCTCGTGTTTCCCGGTCGATACCTGTTGACGCTTCAAGAGTTCGAACCACCCGGCGCGCCGTCGCTGTACAGCCGGGTGCCCGAAGTCGAGGTGCGCGCGGGTGAACGCAACGTCGCGCGAGTGCCGATCATGCACTGAGCCAACCGTCGGGTTCCGCCCCGCGCCTTGCTACCCTCTGGCCGCACATGAACCGGAGCATCGCGCTCTTCGTCGCCCTGGTCCTCCTGCTCGCGCACATCCTCGCCATCCACAACGACGGCGAGGGCTACTTCGCGTACCCCTACGACCAGGCCTACGTCGCGCTCCGCATGGCGCGCAATCTCGTCCACGACGGGGAGCTGCGCTGGAACCTCGGCACCGCGCCGTTCGAGAGCTACCCCTCGATGCTGTGGGTCGGCGTCGCGGCGATCGGTGAGCGTCTTGCGGTCACGCTGCCGAACCTCAAGGTGCACCTTTTCCTGCAGACGGTCGGCGTCCTCTCGACGCTTTTCACCGTCATCATGGCGGCGCACTTCCGAGCGGATCGCGCGGCGGGGCTCATCGCGCCGCTGCTCCTCGTCACGAGCGGGAGCATCGCGGCGGCGGCGGCGAGCGGCCTCGAGACGCCGCTCCTCATGCTGTGCATCGTCGCGGCGTTCTGGAGCCTCGAGCGCGGGTACTCGCGTCGGTTCGCTCTCGCCCTGACCGCGTGCGTGCTGGTGCGGCCCGAGGGCATCGTCGCCGTGTTCGGATTGTTCGTCCTGCGGTTGCTCGAGCGGGCTCGCGCTCGCGACGGCGCGGGGAGCGCCGGTCCGACCGGCGCGAGCGAGGCGAACGTCGATGCGAGCGCGCACGTCGCCGCTCGCCGTGGATCGCGCGCACTGTGGCCGTTCGTGTTCCCCGCGATCGCGGTTGCGTGCGAGCTCTTCATCCGGAGCAGCGTCACCGGGCATCTGCTCTCCCCCACGCTCGGCGCGATGGTCCGGCCGTACTCGATGCAGTGGATGAGCGGGCTGCTCGCGCTCCGCGACTTCGTGATCGTCACGGTGAGCCTCGTGCTGCTCGTCTACCCGCTGCTGTACCTGATCCGCGGCAAGCTCTCGACGCTCGGCATGCGCGCTCTCTTCATCGCGGTGCTGTGGCTCGCGATGTGCGTGTGGCAGGGGCGATCGCCGCTGCCGTTCGGTCAGAACTTCTCGCCGGCGCTGCCGCTCGTCTTCCTCGCGGTCCAAGAAGGCATGATCGAGGCGCTCGACGGCGCGTGGCAGGCGGCGCGGCGCATGGCGCTCCTCGCGCTCGTCGTCTGCCTCGGCGGCTCGGCGCTCGCGAGCAAGATTCCCGGCCGCATCGGTCCGGTTCTCACGGTCGACTGGCACGAGGCGTGGATGCGGCCGAGCGGCTCGGCGCGCTTTGGATTCGAGATGCCGCTCGGGCGCCTGGGCATGATCGAGGAGATCGAGCACACGCGCCGGATGCGCGCGCTCGGCGTGTTCATGGCGGTAGAGCTCGAGCCGGGGAGCACCGTGCTCACGCCCTGGCCGGGAGTCGTCGGATACCTGTCGCGATTGCGCATCGTCGACGCGCTCGGCCGCACGAACCCGATCGCGGGCACGACGAAGCCGACGGCGTGGACGCGGCGCGAGCACGTCGACGTCGTCGCGGCGCTGCAATCGCATCCCGACTACGTCGTGCCGTGGATCGAATCGGGGCCGGGGATCCCGACGATGCCCGACATCGCGCGGACGTGGTTCCAAGAGCTCGATTCGCGGTCGGGCGAGCCCGGCCGATTGCAGCAGATCGAGCGCGCGCTGCGCGAATACGAGCTGATCACCGTGCCGCTCGCGGCGGAGAAGCGCGGCACGGCGCCGCGCCGCAGCAGCCCGTTCCTGCTCCTGCGGCGGCGCGAGCTCGAGGACCGGCCCAAGCTCGAGCTCACCCTCGACGGCGGCGATGCGCGCGTCGAGGTACGCCATGCGAGCCATCAGCAGATCGTCGACCTGTCGATCCAAGCCGTCGACGAGCAAGCGCGCACGTGGTGGATGAGGCCGACGGGTGAGTTCGTCCAGGACGCGCGCGTCCGAGCGCGCGTCGAGATCCTGCTCTACGACACCGGGACGCGATCGATCGAGCTGGCGCGGCTCACGCTACCGGAGACGATCGGAGGATCGCGCATCCGGCTCCTGCGCGCGGTGCTGCGCAATCCGCGCAGCATGAACGATCACCTGTACGCGCTGGCGAGTGAAGAGGCGTTGCAGCGGTTCGAGTAGGCGGCTAGTGGATGCCGAAGCGCTTCAGCTTCCGATACAGCGTGCTCTTCCCGAGCTGCAGCAGCCGCGCCGCCGCCAGCTTGTCGCCGTTCACGTGGTTGAGCGCGCGCAAGAGCACCTTCTTCTCGTACACGTCGAGGCTGATCGGATCCTCCTCGTTGATGTCCCACGGGTTCGTGCCGCGCGGCTCCATCAGTTGCCGGCGCGCGGGCACCGTGTGCGTCCCCTGCGCCGCCGGTCCGGCGGGACGGCGCATCGGGATCATCTCGTGGCCGGGGAGGTCCTCGTACAGATCGCGCAGCGCGCGCGGCAGATCCTCGATGTTCAGCACGCCGCCGCTCGCCCGCGTGCAGCCTTGCTCGATGCAGTCCTCGAGCTCGCCGACGTTGTCGGGCCAGGAGTACTTGCGCAGGAGCCACAGCGCGCCGTCCGCGATCTCCTTCACGCCGCGGCGCGCGCCGTAACGCGCGAGGAAGTGCTCGGCGAGCAGATCGATGTCTTCGGGCCGCGCGGACAGCGGCGGCACGCGGATGTGCGTCCGCTCGAGCCGCGCGACGAGGGGGCCGAGCAGCCGGTCCTCCGCGACCGCGCCCGCCAGCGGTGAAATCGTCGACGCGATCAAGCGCACGTCGATGCGCTCGGCGCGGGTCGAGCCCTGACGGTAGAGCGTGCCGTTCTCGAGGAAGAGCTGCAGCCTCTCCTGCACGGCCTTCGGGACGTCGGACACGTCCTCGAGGAAGAGCGTGCCGTCCTGCGCCATGTGGAAGAGTCCCGGCACGTCGCACGGCGCGCCGGGCACCGCGCTCTTCGCGTAGCCGAAGAGCTCCCGCTCGAGGTTCTCCGGGCTGATCGCGCCGCAGCGCACCTGCAAGAACGCTCCGGTCGACGAGCCGCTGTAGTGGATCGTGCGCGCGATGCGCTCCTTGCCGGTTCCGCGCGGCCCTTCGATCAGCACGGGCTCGGCCGATTGGCTCGCGTGCGCGATCGCTTGGCGCAGCTGCTCGGTGGCGGGGCTCGCGCCGAGGATCGACTCGGGCCGGAACATCTCGCGCGCCGCTTCGAGCAGCGCCCCGAGCTCGTGCCGCGCGCCCGACGAATGCGGGGCGTGCGCGCGCGACGCCTCCACCGCCAGGCGCCGTTTCTGCGCGTCGCAGAACAGGACGACGCGCAAACCCGGATCGTGCTCTCCCGGATGCGCCACGAGCGGAATGACGGTCGCCGTGATCGAGCGCGGCGCATGTCCCTTGCGCGCCGCGAGGTCGAACCGGAACCCCTCGCGCGGCTCGATGCGCGCGTCGCGCACGAACGCCTCGAGGCGGCTCGCGGGCGTCAGGCTCGCGAGGTGACGGCCCTCGAGCCGGTTGCCGAGCATCTCGCACGCGCCGCGGTCGGCATGCCGGACGAGGCCCTCGGAGTCGACGACGAGCACGCCCTCGGGGCGCCCGGACGCCGACTCGCGCGACCCGTTCCCGTGGTCGCCGCCGTTGCCGGAGGCGGCGGAGCGCTGCTCCTCGGGAGCGCGCTGCATCCGCTCATGGTGCACGCGCAACTCGGCGGCGAGCTGGAGCACCTCGCGACGCTGCTTCAGGAGCAGCTTGAGGACGCTCTCCAGCGCCGGCAGCTCCGCGCGCGACACGTACCCGTCGCAGCCGGCGTCGTACGCGCGCTGCAGTTCCTCCGGCGTCGGCGTCTGCTGATGGAACAGCACCACCGGCACGCCGTTGGTCTCCGGGATCCCCTTGAGCCGCCGGCAGACCTCGCAGCCGTCGATGCCGGACGTCATCACGGACGCGACGAGGATCAGGTCGTGGTGGTTCCCGCGCGCAGCGACGAGCCCGCGCGCGCCGCTGTCGGCCTGCGTCACCTCGTAGCCGCACGTCGCCAACCTGCTCTTCAGGATGACGCGATTGCCGGAATCATCATCGATGACGAGTATGCGGCTCAATTGCACCTCCCCCGGAGCGGCGTGCCGGCGCTGACCGCGTCGCCCCCACAACGGCGTTCGGAATCCCTTGCAAGGAGCGGCGGTCCGCGGTGACGAGCCCGGCACCGCCGATCGACTGCATGAAAGTAACGGCATCCATGCGGTGTGCAAGGGTGAGCCGCGGAGGAAACGAACGATGGTCGAAGAACTCTCGACGAGCGTGCGAGTTGAAGCGCGCAGCGTGGATCGCGTCGGAATTCCCGTTGCGCGAAAGACGCAATTGGGTCGGTGCGATCACGCGCGCGATCGCGCGCGCGCGAGCTGACGTGCTCGCCGTCGTCGCGACGCCGTCGCCTCGGGCGCACGCCCAGAGCGCGCGCGTTCGAAATCACCCTCCCGGATCGAGGCGGAATCACGCGGGGGTGGGCGATGAGGGATTCGAACCCCCGACTTCCTCCTTGTAAGGGAGGCACTCTAACCGCTGAGTTAATCGCCCCGGCTCCCGTTCGCGGCGCGACACGCTATCCTGCTCGTCCCTCGCGCTCCACTCGCGGGGGGAGCTCGGCCCCCGCGCGGGGCCGTCGCGTTCTGTCCAGCCCCCTCGGAGCTTCCTAGCACTCATGCGCATCGCAGTCGTCGGCACGGGTTACGTCGGTCTCGTCGCAGGAACTTGCTTCGCGGAGAGCGGCAACAACGTGGTGTGCATCGACATCGATGCGAACAAGATCGAGGGCCTGCGGCGCGGGCAGGTCCCGATCTACGAGCCCGGCCTCGAGGAGCTCCTGAGGCGCAACGTCAACGACGGCCGCCTCGCGTTCACGACGAGCTACGAGGAGGGGATGAAGCGCGCGCAGGTCGTGTTCATCGCCGTCGGAACGCCGCCCGGCGAGAACGGCAGC
>CAZQHA010000058.1:0-13955 GCA_964592795.1 uncultured Planctomycetaceae bacterium
CCCCTGCCGGGGGCCTCCACCCCCCCCACCCTGTGCCCGTCCTTGCGCGCCGCGCGGCACGCGGCCGGCCGACGCATGGCAGCGCACTCAGCCGTTGGGGAATTCCTTCTTGAACTGTTCGGTGCGCTCGCGCGCGCGCTCGTGGTTCAGCTTCTTGCGCTCCGGGGTCGTCTCCAGATCTCCGAGCAGCTTGAAGCAGTTCGCCGAACCCAAGAGCGAGCGCTTGTACTCGTTCGCGGATTCACCGGGCACGGGGGCGTACTGCACGACGCCGCGCATGTACGCGTACACGGCGTCGAGCATCTTGTCCGCGTCCTTCTTCTCGAACGCCTCTTCCTTCATCAAGTCGCCGATGCCGTTCCATGCGCCGGCGAGGATCGTGTTCGGCGCGTCTTCCGCCACCAGCTTACGGTACATCGTTTCCGCCTCGGCCTTGTTCTTCAGGAGCACCAGGCAGCGCGCTTGTCCCAGGCGCGCGGTCTGCGCGACGGACAGCGGCACGCCGCTGGCCTTCTCCGCGACGCTGTACGCCGCCTTCGCTTCCGCGACCTTGCCCTGCTCCTCGAGTAGACGGCCCTTCAGCACGTTGATCCCCGAACCGAAGCCGTTCTCGACGCCGGCCGAGAGCGACGCCGCGGACAGCTCGTCCAGCGCCTTGGTCGCCGCCGCGTAGCCCGCCGCGTCCTTCTTCGCGATGTGACAGCTGACGAGGCCCTCGCCGATGTCCATCAGGTAGCGCGACTTCGGGAAGGCCTCGGCGAGCGCCTTGTACTCCGCGATCGCCGCCTCGCAGTCGCCCTTGCGCTGGTGGATCGTGGCGAGGAAGAAGAGCACGTTCTGGCGCAGCACGGGCCGCAGCTTCGTGTCGGCCTTCAGCTCCTCGAGCTTCGCGAGCGCGTCGTCGAACTTGCCCGCGTCGAGGCTGTCCTTCGCGCTCGTGTACTCCGGCGAGCCCGAGTACACGATGCCGTTCGGGACGATCTGCGCCCACTCGATCGTGCGCGTCTGGCTCTTGACCTCGAGCGTGAGCCCGCCGAACTCCTCGCTCTTGATGCGGCCGGTCTCGGTCTTGCCGTCCTTGAATTGGACGGTGTCGCGGTCCTGGGCGTGGGCCAGAGCGGAGAGCGACAACGCGGCGCACAGCGCGGTGACGAGGCGCGTCCGCTTCTTCGATCGACCTTCGTGCGCAACCAGCAGATTCATTCGATGACTCCGGAGGACTTCGTGGTTCGTGGATGTGCGGCGGCTACTTGGGCTGCGGGAACGTCTTCTTCTCGAGCTCGTCCTTGAGCGTCGCGAACGCCGGCTTCAGATCGAGATCGCCGCCGCCGAGCTCGGACGATTCGCGCACGGTCTTGTTCATCAAGAACTGCGCGTCCTCGTACTTGCCGAGATCGACGAGACACTTGATCTGGTGGTACTTGGCGTGCCACCACGGCTTCGTGTTCGAAGGCAGACCCTGCGGCGTGCACAGCGCGTCGAGGATGCCACGGGCGAGAAGCAAGCGGTCCTGGTCGCTGTGCTCCACGCCGGCGAGGTGCGAGCTGATGCCCCACTCGAGGTACGCGTTCATCAGCTCGGGCTTGTTCTTGCGCTGGTTGCTGTCGAACTTCATCGCAACCTTGTCGTAGAACGGCTCGCTGTCGAAGAGCGCGCCGAGGATGTCGGCCGCCGCCGTGTAATCGCCGAGGAATCCGTGGATGCGCGCGAGGAGGATCTGGCTCTTGTAGTTGGGGCTGACCTTCAGCGCCGCGTCGAAGAGGTCGCGCGCCTGCTCCCAGTAGATCTTGTCGGTGGTCTTGTGCGTCGACCAGCCCGCGAACGTCTGCTGGTCGTCGGGCACGCGGTTGAACAAGAGGCCCAGCGTGTACAGGCGCCCGGCGAGGTCTTCGACCTGCGAGCCGCGGCCGACGCCGGACTTCAGGATCGCCTGTCCGCTCATCGTGTAGTACTTCGCCGCCCGCTTCTGCATCGCGTCGGCTTCGGTCGGCTTCGACTCCTTCTCGCGCAGATCGACCGCGCGTTGGTCGAGCGCGCGTGCGACGAGACCGGCCGCCGGGCCGATCGCGCGTGAGTCGGGATTCTTCTTCACCAGCGAGTCGAGGAGCGAGACCGCTTCCTCGAACTTGCCCTGCGCTTGCAGCGCTTGGATCCGCAGCCCCCACGCGTCGGCGATGCGCCCTTCGTCGTTGCTGAACTTCTCCTCGACGTCGGCCAGGACCGGCACGACGTCGCCGAGCCGCCCGACGCCGGGCATGAGATAGAGCTGCGCGAGCGCGACGCGCGACTGGAACGCCATGGTCTCGAGCCGCGCCTGCGCTTCGAGATCGAGCGTGCCCTTGAGCGCGGTGTCGAACTCCGCGCGCGCCTTCTGGAGGAGCGTCTCGGCCTGCGTCACGTACTGCTTGGCGGCGTCGGGCTTCTTCTCCTGGAAGAGCTTGCGCGCCTGCAGGAAGTAGGCGTTGCCCGCGCGGAACTGCGCCTGCTGGTAGCTCGACGAGCCGGGCGTGACCTTGAGGTACACCTCGGCGGCCTTGAGGAAGTCGCCGTCCGATTCGAACTGCTGGCCCTCGGCGACCTGCACGCCGGCCGCGAGCGGGTGGCTCGAGTAGCGCGTCGCGAGCGTCTTCATCCGCTCCTCGATGCGCTTCCTGTAATAGGGCCGCTTCTCCTCCGAGTTGAGCCGCAGGTAGCACTGCATCGACTGGTACACCGCTTCCGGCGCGCGCTCGGCCTTGGGATAGCGGTCGGCGACGAGGTCGTAGGCGAGCGACGCTTCGTGGTTCCAGCGCTTGTTCGCGTAGATCGCGCCCAGCAGGAGGTACGCGTCCGTCGCCAGGTCCGCTTCCTTCGGCGCGCCGCGCGCCGCGGCGATCGCCTTGTGGCACACGCGCACGGCGTTCTCGATGTCTCCCCGCGTCCACATCGACTGCGCGATCTTGAGCACGTTCGACGCGTCGACGGGGCCGGAGTTGCTGTTCAGGAGCTGGCCTTGGATCTCGCGCCCGCGCGCACCCCACGGACCGCGCTCGTCGAACCTGACGAGCTTCTCGGCGGTCTCGCCGGCGGCCTTCGTGTCGCCGGCCGCGATCTGCGCGTCGGCCATCGCCGCGAGCACCGCGAGACCTTGTCGCGCTTGCTCGGGATCGGGCGTCGTCTCGAAGAAGCTCTTCGCCGTGGCGATCGCGCCGGCGTAATCCTTCAGCTCGGTCTGCACGAGCATCTTCTGCAGCACGCCGCTCGAGACGATGTCCGCCGCGATCGGCTGCATCTGGTACACGCCGTTGGCGTCCTTCTCGTAGAAGGTGCCGAGCTCGATGGCGCCGTCGAAATCGTCGAGCGCGTCCTCGGTCTTGCCCAGCGCGTGATCCGCCAGGCCCATGTAGATCATGCCCTCGTAGTTCAGCGTGTTGTCGCTGTAGTCGAGGCCGAACAGCTGGAAGCCCTCGACGGCCTTCTCGAGCAGGTCTTTGCGCTTCCACTCGCCGTCGGGGTAGAGCATCGAGTGGAAGTACTGCGTGCGCGGAAGGTTGTACCGCGCCGAGATGTACTGGGCTTCCTTCGCCGGATCCTCGTGATCGGCCTCGAGCGCGGCGATCCGCGCTTGCAGCGCTTCCTCGGCGCGCGTGTAGATCTCGTGGCCTTCGCCCTGGAGCTTCGCGACCTCCGCGATGTTCGTCTCCTTCTGCACGAGCGCCGTGATCGTCTCGCCGAGCACGCGGTAGACGTCGGGGAGCGAGCCCTGGACCTCTTCGGTCTCCTTCGTGCCGGGATAGCTCTTGACGAACTCTTCCTTGTCTTGGAGGACGGCTTTGATCGCCTCCTTGCGCTTGGCGAGGTCGCTCTCCTGGCGCGCGAGGTCGAGCCGCAGGTCGAGGTGCAGCGACTTCAGTCCGGCCGTTTCGGATGCGGCCGTCTTGCCGGACTTCTCGATCGTGGTGCAGAGCTTCTCCGCCAGGTCCGCGAACCCGTTTCGGTACAGCGCGCGCGCGAACGCGCCGTCATCCTTGCCGAGGACGGCCGCCGACTGCGCCGACACCGGGCACGTCAGCAGGAGGGCGAGAGGCGAAAGAGTCCAGCGCGCGTGCATTCAATCGATCTCCATGGAATGCGGGGCGAATGAGTCTCGAATCCACGGACGAGCACTAGGCACCGACCGCCGATCGTCGCGCTAGTTGCGCTTGGCCCCGCCGAAGGCGTTCTCGTAGCGGTAATAGACCTCGAGCGTCAGGGTGTTGATCGCGGTGGTGTAGACGGGGCCGCCGGCGTAGTTCCAGCGGTCGCCTTCCACCCATCCGCCGTTTCTGCAGACGCGCTCCGTATGGTCTTGGAGCCCGGTCACGCAGTCGACCATCGCTTTGTTCCACGGTCCCCAGTACTTGCCGGTCTTCCTGGGACTGTCGGGACCGTCGAATTGGTTGAGCGCGAGCGAACCGTAGTACCAGTAGTAGTAGTCGACGGGGGATGGCTTGCTCTTGTCGGTGTGCAGCTCGGGCAGATCCTTCCTGAGCCGCTCCGCGGCCTGCTCGAGGAACGGGTCGGCGGGATCGTGCTGCGTGAAGATACGAATGCACATGCCCAGAGCGGACATCGAAGTGGGGTGATAGATGAATCCCGCGTCGTTCGGTCCCGTGAGCGGAGCACCCGCGCCCTTCGCGTCGAGGTATCCGACGAGGCCGTTGCCGCCTTCCGGCGTGACCCACTTGCAGAACTCCATCGCGCCTTCCATCGACTCCTTCGAGACGTTGAGGCCGGAGATCTGCGCCGACTTCAGGGCCATCACGACCCAGCCGGTCACCGACGTGTCCGCGTCGTAGAGCTCCTTGAGGTAGGCGTCGTCCTGGCTACCCGAGCGCCGGAAGTCCTCGATCTCGACGCGCGAGGCGTAGCGCCAACCCCAGAGCCCCTTCCCGGAGGGGTTCGGCTTCTGTGCCTTCTGCAGGAAGTCGATGCTGCGCTGCGCCGGTTCCTTCCAGTAGCGGTTCTGCGTGAGGCCGTACGCCTCGGCCATCGCCAGCGCGCACAGCGCCTCGTTGTACATGAACGCTCGATCCTTCGAGAACGAGCCGTCCTGGTTCTGCTTCTTCACCAGCCACTGCAGGCCGTTCTTGACGACTTCGCCGATCTTGTGGCGCTTCGCCATCGTCGTGTCGACGATGTCCTGCTTCGACTCGTGGCTGAAGCCGGCGCCGAGGAAGCACAGGAGCGCAAGCGCGGTCAGGCCCTCGTCGTAGTGATCGGTGTACTTGAACTTCGCGTCGAAGCACGGCTTGTCGGGCATGCAGCGCTCGGCGAGCGACGCGGCGCCCCACGATCCGTCCGGGTTCTGGTGACGCACCAGCCAGCGCAGACCGTCGAGCACGGCCTTGTCGGTGCCCTGCGTCGGTCCGCCCGCGCGACCCTTGCCCGTCGTCCCGAGCTTGCGCCCCCCAAACGGCGAAGGACGTCCGGTGCCGTGGTGGCCGCCGGCGCCGACGCCGATCGCCGTGCCGCCCGTCGTCCCGCCGGTCGGGAGATTGTCGAGCGCCGAGGGATCGCCGCGGTCGAGGTGCAGGTCTTCGACCTGGTTCTCCGTCGTCGGGATGTACACGTCTTCCTCGAAGGAGACGAGCTCGGCTTCCTCGTTCTTCGGAATGGCCCGGCGATCGATCGGCTCGGGCGGCTGGATGATCTCTTCCTCGAGCGCCTCCTGCGGCGCCGAGACCTGGATCTGAGTGACGACTTCGGGTTTCTCCTGCTCCGCCTTGTGCATGTAGGACACGGCGGCGATCGCGATGAGGATCACGTGGAGCGCGACGGCCATCACGATCCAGGGCGAGTTGCGCATCACGTTCTTCATGAACGTGATCGGATCGAAGCCTTTCGACTCCAGCGGTTCTTTCATGATCGTCTCTCTCTCATCAGGCGATGGCGGGGGCGCGGTCCCACGGAATGGCCGGCGGACGCACGATCCGCGGCAGCCACCTACCCGAGAGGGCCGGGGATGTTACCCGATTTTGACGGTGTGGCAACCGCGCTCGGGAGTCGCCGGACCGACGAAACGCGGGAGCATAGTCCGCGCGTTCGGGGTTTGGCAGTACCGCGTCGCGCGGGGATTGCGGAAGGGGTCCGGGACGTGTGCAAGCTTGGCGTTCCTTCCTTGTAGATAGGGATGCGTCCCGGTCGCGCCGCGGGTCGGCGCGACCGACGGGCGCGCGCCGTGTCAGCGCACGGCGACGAGAGTCTTCTGCTTCTCGGGCGGCGTTCCGGGCAGCGGCGCCGGCGTGCGTTTGTGCGTGCCGAACGCATTCGGATAGCGGTAGTAGACCTCGAGCGTCAGCACGTTGAGCGCCGTGGTGTAGGTCGGGCCGCCGGCGTAGCTCCAGCGATCTCCCCGGATCCACCCGCCGCGCGTGCACGATCGCTCCGCGTCGTCCTGCAGCGCGAGCAGGCATTCGACCATCGCCTCGTTCCACGGCTTCCAGTAACGACCGGTCGCGCGCGGACTGTCCGGCCCGTCGAGCTGGTTGAGCGCGAGCGACGCGTAGTACCAGTAGTAGTAATCGACGGGCGACGGCTTCGTTTCGTCGGTCGCGAGCCGCGGCAGGTCCTTCACGATGCGCTGCGCCGCGTGCTCCAGGAACGGATCGCTCGCGTCGTGCTGTGTGAAGATGCGGATGCACATGCCGAGCGCGGACATCGACGTCGGGTGGTACTCGAACCCCGCGTCGTTCGGTCCGGTGAGCGGCGAGCCGGCGCCCTTCGCGTCGAGGTAGCCGACGAGGCCGCGCCTCTCTCCGTCCGGTGTGACCCACTTGCAGAACTCCATCGCGCCGTCCATCGCCTCCTGCGAGACGGACAGTCCCGAGATCTGCGCGGACTTCAGCGCCATCACGACCCATCCCGTGACCGACGTGTCGGCGTCGTAGAGCTCCTTGAAGTACGCGTCGTCCTGGCTGCCGGCGCGCCGGAAATCCTCGATCTCCGCACGCGAGGCGTAGCGCCAACCCCACAGACCCTTGCCGGCGGGGTTCGGTTTCTGCGCCTTCTGCAAGAAGTCGACGCTGCGCTGCGCGGGCACCTTCCACAGGCGGTGCTTCGTCAGCCCGTACGCTTCGGCCATCGCCAGCGCGCACAGCGCTTCGTTGTAGAGGAACGCGCGATCGCCCGAGAACGAGCCGTCCGGGTGCTGGCGTTTCACCAGCCACAAGAGCCCGTTCTTGACCACGTCGCCGGCGCGGTGGGACACGCCGCGCACCGGATCGACGATCCTCGCGTTCGATTCGTGGGTGAGCCCCGTTCCGAGGAAGGCGAGCAGCGCGAGCCCGGTGAGCCCGACGTCGTAGTGATCGGTCGCCTTCTCGTGCGACGAGGCGCACGACGACTCGGACGAGCAGCGTTCCCGAAGCGACGCCGCTCCCCAGGATCCGTCGGGATTCTGGTGTCGCGCGAGCCAGCGCAGCCCTTCGAGCACGGCCTTCTCCGTGGTGACGGTTTCGCGATCGGGGGGGCGTCCCTTCTGCGGACCTCGCCCGGGACCGGGCCTGCGATTGAACTCCGAGGTGGGTAGCCCGCCGCCGCGGATCCCGTTCTCGCCGACGCCGATCGCCGTGCTGCTGAGATCGCCGCCGCTGTCGAACGAAATCCCGAGCGGATCGCCGATCGGCAGCGTGAGATCCGGCGTCACCGGAATGGGGCCGTCGACGACGAAGTCCGCTTCGTCGGCAGTGACGAGCTCGATGTCGTCCAGGTCCGGGATCGCGTTGCGGATGATCGGCGGCTCCTCGGGCGGAGGCGGTTCTTCCGGCTCCGCGCGCGACTGCGACACCGCGATCTGCGGAACGATCTCGTCCACGGACCTGGGCGACTCGCGCATGAACGACACCGCCGCGATCGCGATCACGATCGCGTGCAGCGCGACCGCCATCACGAGCCAGGGTGAGTTCTGGAACGCGCGCTTCAGGAAAACGACGGGGCGATTGGCGTGCATCGATCACGTCTCCCTCACGGCAGTCCGTGGAGAGTCGCCTTCGACGCGAAAGCCTGGAGTCGTTCTCCGTGGATCTGCGCGCGAGAGCTACCGGGCGGTTCGCGCGCAGTAACCGAACCGATGGAATCGCGCGGCGGCGCCGCACGGGCTCAGAGGATGTCGAGGATTCCCCGGCCCGCGCCCGTCAACGTCGACGTGCTCGCGCGGTAGTTGATGTTCGTCGAGATCTTGGCGTGCCACGGCAGCGGTTCCTTGTCCGCGACGATGCCGAGCGCGACCGCGGCGAAAGCGCGCGCCGTGGGCGTCAGCTCGGCGTTCCCCAGCATGTCGACCAGCGGATCGATCGAGCGCGAGTCTCCGATGATCCCGAGCGCCGACGAAATCGACGCATACGTGGCCTGACCCTTTGCGTCCGCGAGCATCGCGACGAGCTCGGGCACGACGTCCTTGTCGCCGAGGAGACCGAGCGCGATCGCGGCCTGGTTGAGGAGCGCGGGCTTGTACCTGCACGTGCGCACGAGCTCGCGGATGGGAGCGATCGCATCGCGCGCGCCGACGAGTCCCAGCGCGAGCGCCACGTATCCGCGCGCTTCCTGATCGGCGACGCTCTCGAGCTTCTCGAGCAGGATCGGGGTCGCTTCCGCGTCGCGCGCGATCCCCGACGCGATCGCGTACGCCCCGACTTCGCTCGGGACCACGCTGCTCTTCAGGGCCTCGCGCACGGCGGCCTTGGAGATCGGCGACGGCGGATGCGCGGCGAGCTTGCGATCGACGAGCGCGCGCTCCATGACGCCGAGCCCCAGCGCGGCCCAGGCTCGAGTCTGGCTCTGTCCTTTCGTCAGCCTCGTGAGCAGGGTCGCGCGCACGCCGCGCATGCCTTCCTCGTTGCCCTCGCCCGCGCCCGGCCGGCCGCCGACTTGCCCCAACGCGATCAGCGCGAATCGGCGCGACTGCGCGTCTCCGTCCGACGCGGCACGATTCAACGCATCGCGGATCTCGCAGTCGATCGGATCCTTGTCCGCGTCGCCGAACTGGCCGAGCGCGAGCACGCAGCTCTGCTTCACCTCGTCCGTCTCCTTCGAGTGCGGGCTCAGCGAAGCGACGAGGAGCCTGGCGACGGAGACCTTGGCGCTCGCCGGCGCTCCCGCGAGGAGACGTCCGATCGCGGTGGGAGCGTGCGCGCGAACGAGCGGCGCGTGGGCTTCGCTCTTGAAGTATCGACACAACGCGCGGATCTGGCCTTGGCGGGAAGCGACGTCACGCGGCTCGTTGGCAGGGTCGTCGCCCGGATCGATCTCGAGCGGGACGATCCCGAGCGCGATCATCGCCGCGACCTTGACGTCGCGCTGCGCGCCGTCGGGGGCCGCGAGCAATTCCATGAGGTTCTCGACGATCTCCTGCCGCAGCGGCTCGTCCGCGCTCCGATAGCCGATCAGCCCCAAACCGAACGTCGCGAACGCACGCGCGCGCACGGGTACCTCGTGGTCGCCGACGAGCTTGCGTCCGGCGTGGGAGTCGTGGGCCACGTGGATCAGCGTCAGCATCGACGCGTCGTTGGCGAGGATCCCCAGGCTCAAGCTCGCCGTCTCGGCGATCTCTTGATTCGCGTCCTTGAGGAACGGTGCGATGACGCGCTCGAACTCCGACTCGCGGGATCCGGCGCTTTCGTCGCCGATCTTCGCGAGCGCGATCAGCACGCCGGTGACGACGTCGTTGTGCGTTTCCTTCTCGAGCGCTGCGAGAAGCGCCGGCACGACCTGGGTGCGGATCGCGGCGTCGGAGGGCCGCAGCGTGTCCTTCGAGAGCAACGCGCCTCCGAGGGCCAGGAAGTACTCGTCGCTGCCCGTGACGATCCCGCTGTGGACCGCGGTCTTGAGGTCGAGATACGGCCACTTGTTGCGCTCCCACCACAACTGCCATGCGGCGAGATCGACGCTGCTCGAGTCCGCTCCGGTGACACCCGCCGGACCGCGCGCGGCCCCACCGGTCGCGGCCCCGCGAGGCGAGGGAGCGCCCGGACTCGGACTCGAACGTCCCGGTCCACTCGGGCCCGGGCCGGTAGGCGCGCTCGGGGGCGGCGGGGCGTTGCCGGGGCCGCCGTAGGCTCCGCCGCCGGGACCGGGGACGTAGCCTCCGCCGGGATACGAGGCGCCGTGAGCGAAGCAGATGTCGAAGCCGAAGCTCGCGCCGAAGAGCAGCGCGACGAGCGGAACGAGTCGATGCATGTTCTCCTCGCTTCGAGGTCTTACCGCGGTGGCCGTCGCCCTCCGCTAACCGGCGTGAAGCGCTCGTTTACGGAGGAAGTGGGGAATTCGCGCGCCGGCGAGAGGCGCCGGCTCACCGACGGGTTCGCGCGCCTCTAGTGAAAGTCACGGCTGCCGCCGCTCTCGGGCTCGACGTCGACGTCGGGATCCCAGAGCTTCTTCGCGAGCAGCTGCACGCTCGCGCCGCGGACCTGCAGCCGGCCCGACACGCCCAGGAACGCGCGCGTCTTCCCGAGCAGCGCGTGCGTCTCGAACACGGCCGGCTTCACGATGACGTTGACGAAGCCCGTCTCGTCCTCGAGCGTCATGAACGTCACGCCGGCGGCCGTGCCGGGGCGCTGCCGGCAGATCACGAGGCCCGCGTAGTCGACGCGCGCGCCGTCGCGCATCTTCGACACCGTGTGCGCGTCGGGCAGCCCCAGCGACTCGAGCTCCGCGCGCAGCGGCGCGAGCGGATGGCTGCGCGCGCTGTAGCTTCCCGCGGAGTAGTCCCAGCGGATCGTGTCGAGCTCCGAGAGCGGCGCGAAGCGCGCCGCCGGCTCGTCGGCGGGCGCGTTCGCGTACATCCGGGCCGCCGGCGAGCGCGCGGCGCCGACGCTCTGCCACAGCGCCGAGCGGCGGTCCGATTCGAGCGCCTCGAACGCCCCCGCTTCGGCGAGGCTCTTCAAAGCGCTCTCGGGGACCTGCGTGCGCCGCTGGAAGTCCTCGATCGACGCGAACGGCGCTTCGTCGGCCGCGATCTCGATCGATCGTCCCGCGCCGTAGCCGAGGTGCTTCACGAAGCAGAGGCCCATGCGCACGGCCCAATCGCGGCCGCACGGCTCGAGCGTGCAATCCCAGCGGCTCTTCCGCACGTCGACGGGCCGCATCGTCACGCCGTGGCGCTTGGCGTCCTCGACGATCGTCGCCACCGAGTAGAAGCCCATCGGCTGCGCGTTGAGCAACGAGCACGCGAACACCGCCGGATGGTGGCGCTTGATCCACGCGCCGGCGTAGCTGATCAGCGCGAAGCTCGCCGCGTGGCTCTCGGGGAAGCCGTACTCGCCGAAGCCCAGGATCTGCTGGAACACGCGCTCGGCGAACTCGATCGCGATGCCTTTCTTTTGCATGCGCGTGATCAAGCGCTCGCGGTGCTGCGTGATGCGGCCGGTCTTCTTCCACGCGGCCATGTCGCGGCGCAGCGAATCGGCCTCGCCGGGCGTGTAGTCGGCGGCGACGACGGCGAGCTTCATCACTTGCTCTTGGAAGAGCGGCACGCCGAGCGTCTTCTCGAGCACCGGGCGCAGGCACTCGTGCGGGTACTCGACGGTCTCCTCGCCGTTTCGACGCCGCAGGAACGGGTGCACCATGCCGCCCGTGATCGGTCCGGGGCGCACGATGCTGATTTCGATCACGAGGTCGTAGTACGTGCGCGGCCGAAGCTGCGGCAGCATCGACATCTGCGCGCGGCTCTCGATCTGGAACACGCCGACGGTGTCGGCGTCGGAGATCTGCTCGAACGTCGCGCGGTCGTCGGGCGGGATCGTCGCGATCGAGAGATCGATGCCATTGTGCGTGCGCAGGAGATCGAACGCGCGGTGCAGGTGCGTCAGCGCGCCCAGGCCGAGCAAGTCCACTTTGAAGAGGCCCAGCGCCTCGACGTCGTCCTTGTCCCACTGGATGACGGTGCGGCCCTCCATCGTCGCGTTCTCGATCGGCACGAGCGTCGACACGGGCTCGTGTCCGAGCAGGAAGCCGCCGGGATGGATCGAGAGGTGCCGCGGGAAGCCTTCGATCTCGGTCGAAAGCTCGAGCAGGAGCTTCGTCGCGCGCGTCGACGTGTCGATGCCGGCCTCTGCGAAGACGCTCTCCTCGAGCCCGTCCCAATGGGAAAGCATCTGCGCGACGCGCAGGAGGTCCTTCTCCTTCCACCCGAGGGCCTTGCCGACGTCGCGCACCGACGAGCGCGCGCGGTAGCACACGAGGTTCGCGACCATCGCGGCGTGCGCGCGTCCGTACTTCGCGTACACGTACTGGATCACCTCCTCGCGCCGCTCGTGCTCGATGTCGAGGTCGATGTCGGGCGGCTCGGCGCGCTCGCGCGACAGGAAGCGCTCGAAGAGGAGCTCCATGCGCACCGGGTCGACCGCGGTGATGCCCAGGCAATAGCACACGGCCGAGTTCGCGGCCGATCCGCGGCCCTGGCACAGGATCTTCTCGCGCCGGCAGAACACGACGAGGTCGTGGATCGTGAGGAAGTAGCCGCCGTAGTCGAGCTCGTCGATCAGCGCGAGCTCGCGGTCCAGTTGCACGGTCACCGCGCGCGGGATCTCGCCGCCGTAGCGCTCCCTCGCTCCGGCGAACGTCAAATCGCGCAAGCTCGCGCCGCCTTGCTCGCAGGGGTAGCGGTACACGAGCTCGCCCATCGAGAACGTGCAGCGCGCGGCGATGTCGCGCGTGTGCGCTTGCGCGACGAGGTCGTCGCGGAAGAGCTCCCCGAGCGCGTGCGGACTTTTCAGCGCGTGCTCGGCGTTGGGCTTGAGCAAGCGCCCGGCCTCCGAGATCGTCGTGCCGTGCCGGATGCAGGTGAGGACGTCCTGGAGGCGCCGCCGATCCGGGCGGTGGTAGAGCACTTCGACGCCGGCCGCGACCGGCAAGCCGAAGCGCCGCGCGCGCTCGCGGAGGCGCGCTTCGGTGCGCACCTCCTCGGCGCGACGGTGCCGCGTCGCGATCGCGTACAGCCGGTCGCCGAACGCGTCGCGCAGCGCGCCGGTGGTCTCGTCGCTCTCGATGCCGCTGAGCGCGAGCAGTCCGCCCGCGCGCTCGCACACCTCGTCCCACGTGACGACGCTCGATCCCTTTTCGCAGCGCAGCCGTCCGGTCGAGAGCAGCTGGCACAAGCTCGCGTACCCGCCGCGATCCTCTGCGAGCAGCACGATCGACGATCCGTCGTCGATGGAGACCTGCGAGCCGACGAGGAGCTTCAAACCCAGATCGCGCGCCTTGACGTGCGCGCGCACGACGCCGTACACCCCGTCGCGATCGCACAGCGCGAGCGCGCCGTAGCCCAATCGCGCCGCTTCCTCGCACAGCTCGTCGGGATGGCTCGCGCCCTCGAGGAACGAGAAGTTGCTCTTGCAGAAGAGCGCGACGTCGCTCACGACACGTTCCCCTGCAAGAACCAGCGGCGGCGCCGGCGGTCGTAGAAGATCCAGTAGATCTCGCCGTTCTTGAGCTCGGCGAAGTGGTAGTCGCGCTCGACCTCGCGCCGCCACCAGCCGCCCGAGAGCGAGTGCGGGCCGATCAGTCGCTGCACGCTGCCGTGCGTCACACCGCGCAAGAGCCAGCCGTCGGACGCGTGCCGCTCCTGCGGCGCGAGACCGTGCGGCGCGTGGAAGATGCGCCGCACGAGCGAGCGCGAGCCGACCGCGCGCGGCGCGGGTGTGCGCGGCACGAGCGCCTTCGTCCACTCGAAGCGCGCCTCGGGCAAGTGCGCTTCGCGAAGGCGCGCGCGCACGACGCTGTCCTTGCCGAAGAGCGCGCCGAGCGCGTCGATCGCCTTGGCGGCGGCCGCCGGATCGCGCCGCGGTCGATCCTCGAAGAGTGCGTTCTCGTGCTTGCGCGGCACCGCCGTCGTGAGCTCGAGCGCGACCGCGACGATGCCCGGCGCGGGCGCGAGCGATTCGAAGCGCAGCTCGAGGAGGCGCGCGAGCCACGCGAGATCGCGCGTCGGCACGGCGGGG